>NZ_JARAYQ010000001.1:0-128834 GCF_033794505.1 Streptomyces sp. MB09-01
CTCAAATGTGCTGTGTCTCCATACTGCCATTCTGCTGCCGGTCAGCTTTGTTGTTTTTGATGCTTCCGCGACCACGCAAGTCTAACCCTTTTAGGTCGGCCGCAGCGAGCGCCGTGCAGGACCGGCCGTTCCCGTACCTCGCCGGGGACCAGCAGGGGCCGGGAGGGAGCCAGTTCGGCGAGCTCGGCCTCCAGCAGCGCGCGCAGCGGCTCGCCGCCCGCGCTGATCGCGGCCCCGGACAGGACCACGATCTCCGGGTCCAGCACGGCGACGAGCGAGGCGAGACCGGTGGCGAGGGCCGTGGCGTAGGACTGGAGGAAGCTCAGGTGCGCGCCCTCGGGAGCGGCGGCCGCCTGCCCGAGCAGGGCGACGGCGGCGGCGACCTCGGGGCTGTGCGGGCCGTGATGGCCGTCGGAGGCGGGCCCGGGCGCGGCCTCCATGCCCAGTTCCGCGGCGAGCCGGGGCAGTCCCTCCACGCCGGCCAGCTCCTGGTAACCGCCCGAGTTGGCCCGGGTGACCTGCCGGACCAGGGGGCGGCCGGGCACGGGCAGGAAGCCCACCTCGCCCGCGCCGCCGGTCCAGCCGCGGTGCAGCCTGCCGCCGAGCACCAGCGCGGCGCCGAGGCCTTCCTCGTTCCAGAGCAGTACGAAGTCCTCGTGGCCGCGGGCCGCGCCGAGGCGCTGCTCGGCGACGGCGGCGAGGTTGACGTCGTTCTCGTACTCCACGGGCATCGGCAGGGCCGCCGCCAGGTCTTCGAGCAGGGTGGGGGAGTGCCAGCCGGGCAGGTGGCTCGCGTAGCGCAGCCGGCCGCTCTGCGGATCGAAGGCGCCCGGGGTGGCGATGACCACCCGGTGCAGGTCGGAGCGGTGCAGCCCGGCGGCCTTGACGGCCCCGCCGAGGGCCTCGGTCACCTGGTCCACGGCCTGGGCGCCCTCGGTGTACGGGACCTCGTGGGAGGCGATCACCGTCCCGGCGAGGTCGGCGACGGCCGCCAGCACGCGCCCCGGGGTGACGTCGAGCCCGCCGACGTACGCGGCGCGGGGGTTGAGCGCGTACAGCTGGGCGCTGGGGCCGGGGCGGCCGCCGTCGGTGCCGGTGGCCAGGACGAGTCCGGCGGCTTCCAGGCGGGCCAGCAGCTGGGAGGCGGTGGGTTTGGACAGTCCGGTCAGGTGCCCGATGCGGGTCCGCGACAGCGGGCCGTGCGTCAGGAGGAGTTCGAGCGCGGCCCGGTCGTTCATGGCGCGCAACAGACTGGGCGTTCCGGGCGTGGCGGCGGGCATCGAGCGGGTCTCCCTCACCGAGGCGATCTGTTAGGTAAGTTTCCTATCACCGTGTGATCCGTGTCAATGCCGCTGCCCCGCAGGTCATTCGCGAATGACCTGCGGGGCAGCGGGGGCGGAACGGGGGCGGCTACTTCGTGATCCGCGGACCGGCCGGCGACGGGATCGGGGCGGTGGCCAGCGACTGCGGGGAGGCCGGGTTCGCCAGTGCCGACGGCGCGGCGACGGAGGCCGAGGGGTCCGCAGGGGCCTCGTCCTCGTCCTCCCCGGCCGGCGGGCCGCCGATGATCCGGATGCCCGCGGCGTCGAAGGCCTCCTTGATCCGCCAGCGCAGTTCCCGCTCCACCGCGAACTGCTGGCCCGGCATGGTCTTCGCCGACACCTTCACCGTCATCGAGGCGAGCAGCACCTCGTCCAGGCCGAGGACCTCTACCGGACCCCACAGGCGCTCGTCCCACGGGGAGGCCTTCACCAGGGTGTCGGCGACCTCCTGGACCACCTCGCGGATCCGCGACAAATTCTCCGTGGGCTTGACCTGGACGTCCACGCCCGCGGTCGCCCAGCCCTGGCTGAGGTTGCCGATCCGCTTGATCTCGCCGTTGCGCACGTACCAGATCTCGCCGTTGTCCCCGCGCAGCTTGGTCACGCGCAGCCCGACCTCGATGACCTCGCCCGAGGCCACGCCCGCGTCGATCTTGTCGCCGACGCCGTACTGGTCCTCCATGATCATGAAGACGCCGGACAGGAAGTCCGTGACCAGGTTCCGCGCGCCGAAACCGATGGCCACACCGGCCACACCGGCACTCGCCAGGAGCGGGGCCAGATCGATCTTCAGTGCGGCCAGCACCATCAGCGCGGCCGTGCCGAGGATCAGGAACGAGGCCACCGACCGCAGGACCGAGCCGATCGCCTCCGAACGCTGGCGCCGCCGCTCGGCATTGACGAGCAGCCCGCCGAGCGCGGTGCCCTCGACCGCCTCGGCGCTGGTGTTCATCCGGTTGATCAGCTTGGTCAGGGCCTTGCGGACCGCCGAGCGTATGACCGCCGCGATCACCACGATCAGCAGGATGCGCAGGCCGATGCTCAGCCAGGTGGCCCAGTTCTGCTCGATGAAGCTCGCGGCCTCGGTGACGCTGGCCTGCGCCTCCTTGACCGAGGCGGGCGCGTCCGGAACGTCGGCTGCCAACGGCAGCAGAGCGGCGGGCCAGGGCACGACGGGAACCTCCATGTATAGCGGTCTGCCCGCTGGGGGTCCCCCCGGACGGAGCCCGGGGGAAGTCGTGCGGGCCAGACCAACCACACTAACGGGGCAATCCCTTCACCTTGGTGCCGTGTTCGAGGGAGAGACCAGACTCACCTGGGGATGACTGACTGTGGTTGAAAACACCTCGGACCCGTTACGGGCGCGTGGTGGCGCTTCGACCAGCCGTAAGGAGAGACTGGAGAGCAGATCGTCCCGGCGCGAGCCACGCGCCGCCGACGTACAAGGAGGCAGTCCGTGCCGCACGTCCTGGTCCTCAATGCGTCGTACGAGCCCCTCGGCGTCGTACCGCTCCGCCGCGCGCTCGTCCTCGTCCTGGAGAACAAAGCGGTCTCCCTGGAGGAATCCGGCGCCTATCTGCACAGCGCGACGAGGGTCGTCCCCGCTCCCAGCGTGGTACGGCTCAAGCGCTTCGTGCGGGTCCCCTACCGGGGGCCCGTTCCACTCACCCGGCGCGCCCTGTTCGCGCGGGACGGCGGCCGCTGCATGTACTGCGGCGCCGTCGCCACCAGCGTCGACCACGTCATCCCGCGCAGCCGGGGCGGACAGCACGCCTGGGACAACGTCGTCGCCGCGTGCCGCCGCTGCAACCACGTCAAGGCCGACCGGCACCTGCTGGAGCTGGGCTGGCGCCTGCGCCACCAGCCGGCGCCCCCCTCCGGGCTGGCCTGGCGGATCATCGGGACCGGGCACCGGGACCCCCGCTGGATGCCGTACCTCCAGCCGTACGGCGCCGAGGACGCGCTGGAGCGCATCGGGGTCGCGGCGTCTTGACGGGCCCCCGCCGGGGGCTTCGCAGCGGGACCCCGCCGGGTTGCGCCCGTCGGCCGGCCGCGGCCCGGCCTCCCCGGGCCCCGGCCCCGCGCCCCCAACGCCGGCGAGGCTGGAATCCAGCCCCGGCCGTAGCCCCGGCCGGGGCTACGGCGTGACCGCGTAGGCCTCCGCCGACCAGAGGGAGCAGCCGTAGCGGGTGGCGCGGCGGTCGCACGTGATGCGGAGGAAGCGGGTGTCGGGCGCGTCCAGGCGGATCGACTCGTGGCCGCCCGCGGAGGCGGTGACGGACGCCGCCGGGCGCCAGGTGACACCGTCCGCGGAGGTCTCCACCCGGTAGGCGGACGGGTACGCGTCCTGCCAGTGCAGCTCCAGCCGGCCGACACGGGCGGGGGCGGGCAGCTGTGCCTGCCACCAGGCTCCGTCCACCGGCGGTGAGGACCAGCGGGTGGTCGCGGAGCCGTCCACGGCCGCCGAGGCCGGGAAATCGGGGGTCTCGTCCGCCGAGGAGCTCGCCCGCGCGGTGCGCAGCAGGTCCGGGCCGCCGGTGCGGGGCACGGCCCGTACGGTCAGGATCCGGGTCTCGCCGTCGAAGGTGACCGGGACCTGGTAGGTGCCCGGCGCGGTGGTCGGCGCCACCACGACCTCCAGCGGGATCGACACCTGCCCGCCGCGCGGCGCCACCGCGGCCTCCGGGAGGCGGACCTCTATGCCCGCCGGCGGCCGCGCCGACAGCTGCCCGCGGACCTCGCCGGGGCCCAGCGCGACCAGCTGCGCCGAAACCCGCCGCGGGGCGCCGCCGATCTCGGCGTCGGCCGCGGCCCCGTCCGTCAGTTCGAAGCGGGCGCGCGGGCCGTCCCCGAACCACGGGACCACCCGGTGCACCACGGGCGCGGCGCCCGTTCCGGCCCAGGACAGCCGTACCGCGTCCGCGCTCAGTCCGGCCGTGTCCACCTGGGTCCAGCCCGAGGCCGCGGCGTCGGCGACCTTGCGCCAGCCCTCGCCCGGTACGTGCGCCTCCACCGCCGCGCCCCGCGTCCCCGCCGGGAACGGCTCCGTCATCACGGTCACCGCCGACACCGGGCGCGCGGTGTTCAGCCGGACCGTCCAGGCCTCCGGTTCCTTCGTCACCGTGCCCGTGGTGCGGGCGGCGCCGGTCCAGGCGTCCGCCTCCGCCGCAGCCTTCGTCAGGAAGGGCTCCAGGACGGCCTTGTCCACCCGGGCCGGCCCCGGTTCCGCCAGCGCCTTGCGGGCCTCGGCCAGGGCCCGGGAGGCCTGCCAGGCGGCGGCCCCGTCCCCGCGGGCCTGGGCCTGCAGGACGTCCACGGCCAGTTCGCCGGCCTTTCCGTAGCGCGCCAGCCGCTCCAGCCAGGGCCCCGCCTCGTCCGACAGGGCCGGCAGCCGGCCGGGGGCCTCGCGCAGGACCGTGAACGCCTTGCGCAGCTCGGCCCCGGCCGCCGGGTCGCCCGTGGCGCGGGCCTTCCAGAACTGCTCGACCAGCGGCTTCAGATAGGCGGACTCCTCCTGCTTCAGACCCGACGACGCGGTGTTCCCGGCCAGCGCCGCCACCGCCTCGCGCTCCCGCGGGTCGGAGCCCGCGAGATCGCGCACCGCCGCCTGCCAGGACTCGCCGGCCCGGTAGCCGCGCGGGTTCCAGGCGAAGTCCGCGGCCGTGAAGAGCGGGATCCGCGACAGGATCGGCTGCTGCATCGCGTTGGCCAGCAGCGCCGCCGAGCCGCCCGCCACCGCGGGATCGCGGCCCGCGTACGGGCCGAGGAAGATGCGGCCCGGATCCCAGTCGTTGACCGGGTAGTTGTCCATGGTGATCAGGGGCTGCTGCCCCAGGGCGGAGCGCGCCCCGGCCAGTTCCCTGCCCGTGATCGTGCGCGGCACCACGCCGACGCCCGTCCAGGCCACCTCCACCCGCGCGTCCAGCGCGCCCGCCAGGGCCGTCCGGTAGGAGGTGGCGCCCTCCTGGTAGTACTCCGTCGGCAGCAGCGACAGGGCGGGCCCGCCCGGATACCGGGCTGCCAGGTGCGCGGCCAGCTCGTTCGCGACCTCCGCGTGCGCCTTCGCGGCCGCCGCCGGGCCCTTCCCGTACCGCTCCCGGTCCGCGCGGCAGCCCCATTCCGAGTAGCTGACGTCCTGGAACTGCACCTGGAACGCGCGGAAGCCCAGGTCCCACATCGCGTCCAGCTTGCGCGCGAGCGCCGCCCGGTCGGCCGCCGAGGACAGGCACATCGACTGGCCGGGGGTCACCGCCCAGGCCAGGACCACCTGGTTGGCGCGGGCCCGTTCGGCCAGCGCGCGGAACTCCTCCTGCTGCGCCTGCGGGTAGTCCGTGCGCCAGCCCGTCGTCCGGTACGGGTCGTCCCCGGGCGCGACCAACAGCCGGTTCTGCTTGGTGCGCCCCATGAAGTCCACTTGCGCGAGGCGCTGTTCGTTGGTCCACGGCTGCCCGTAGAAGCCCTCGGTGATCCCGCGCACCGGCGCGATCGGCCAGTCCCGCACCAGTACCCCGGGCACCTTCCCGCGGCCCGCCGCGAGCAGCTGGCGCAGCGTCTGCGCCGCGTGGAACAGCCCCGCGTCCCCCACGCCGGCCAGCGCGACCGTGTCCCGGCCGCCGGGCCGCCCCACCGCCAGCCGGTAGCCCCCGCTCGGCAGGTCCTTCGCCGCGGCCGCGCCCAGCGCCCGCAGCGCCTGCTCGGCACCTGCGTCGTCGAGCCGCACGACGGTGCCCCGCTCGGGCACCGGCGCCCCCGGGGCGGGCTCGTGGAGGGTGCGTACGCCCGCCCGGCGCAGGGCGTCCCGCACCACCTGGAGCGCGTACGGATCGGCGTCGGCCGGCGCCACCAGCACGGCCTCCGCGCCCAGCGGCACCTCGCGCGCCGGATCGGCGGTCATCGACTGCGGGCGCGGCCACACGGCGGGCCCCTCGGAGGCCGCCCTGGGGGTGTCGGCGCCGGGGTCGAGCACGGGGCCGACGGTGCCGTTGGCACCGACCGCGGCGCCGCCGCCGGCCGGCGTGCGGGTCGGCGTGTCCGGGGCGGAGGGCGCCGTGAGGGTGCCGGGCGGCGCGGCGGCCACGGCGCCGCCGAGCAGCGACCCGATCACCGCGATGGCGGCGGCCGTCGACCGTTTCCTGCCCCTGAGCTGCACAGAGCCTCCTCGTCCCGAGACGTTCCCCACTCGCACGAATGAGCCCGAGCCCACCACCCGTGCGGCTGGAGTGTCAATGCGGGTGGGTGATCTGACCCGTATGTGCCAGGAATGCGGTCCCTCCGAGTGGGTATGGCTGCCGTGTTCCCCGGCGGCGCCCCGCCCTTCTGCACCACGCTTCTGACTCACCCTCATGCCGTCATGCCCGCACGCACGAAGGAGCGCCCGTTGATGGACGACCTGGCCCGGCTCGCTGCCCTGTACGGCATCGCCACCGCCTACCAGCCCGCCGAGGACGTCACCGTCCAGGTGCCGGAGGCCACCGTCAAGGCCGTCCTCGGGCTGCTCGGGGTGGTCACGGACGACGCCGAGAGCATCCGGGTGTCCGCCGAGGAGGAGTCGCGGGAGGCGGCCGCGCGGCTCCTGCCGCCGACGGTGGTGCTCTGGCAGGGGGAGCCCGTGCCGCCGGTGCCCGCCGCCCTCCCGCCGGGCACCCGGGTCCGCGTGGTGGCCGAGGAGACGGGGGAGGAGCTCGCGTGGGGCCCCGGACTGCCCCTGGGTGTCCACCGGCTCACCGCGCGGGCAGCCGACGGGCGGACCACCGGGGCCACCCTGGTCGTGGCCCCGGAGCGGGCCCCCGCCGCGACCGCGCGGGCCCACGGGCTGCTCGTCCAGCTCTACTCCCTGCTGTCCGAGCGCTCCTGGGGCATGGGCGACCTCGGCGACCTCGCGGCGCTCGCCCGCTGGGCCGGCCGCACCCACGGCGCCGGCTTCATCCAGGTCAACCCGCTGCACGCGGCCGTGCCCGGCACCCCGACCGACCCCTCCCCGTACCGGCCGTCCTCGCGCCGCTTCCCGGATCCGGTCCACCTGCGGATCGAGGACGTCCCGGAGTACGCCGACTGCCCCGACCGCGCGGCCCTCGCCGAACTCGCCGGGCAGGGTGCGCAACTGCGCCGCGAGGTGCTGGAGAAGGGTGCGCTCATCGACCGGGACGCCGTGTGGGACCTCAAGCGGCAGGCCCTGGAGCTGTTGTACGCCGTCCCGCGCACGCCCGAGCGCGAGGCGGCCTACCGCGCGTTCCTCGCCGAGCAGGGCGCTCCGCTGGACGTGCACGCCGCCTGGTGCGCCGGGCACGCGGGGGAGGACCCGGAGGAGCGCCGCGACTTCCACCGCTGGCTGGTCTGGCTGACGGACGGCCAGCTCGCCGCCGCCCAGCGGGCCGCCAGGGAGGCGGGCATGACGGTCGGCATCGTGCACGATCTGGCCGTCGGGGTGCACCCGCAGGGCTCCGACGTCTTCGGGTCGCCCTGCTACGCCGGGCACATCTCGGTCGGGGCCCCGCCGGACGCCTTCAACGCGCGCGGCCAGGACTGGGGGCTGCCGCCGTGGCGCCCGGACCGGCTGGCCGCCACCGCCTACGCCCCCTTCCGGGCCCTGCTGCGCGCGGTGTTCCGCTACGCCGGCGCGCTGCGGATCGACCACGTCATGGGCCTGTTCCGGCTGTGGTGGATCCCGGAGGGGACCCCGCCCGCCGAGGGCACCTACGTCGGCTACGACGGCGAGGCCATGCTGGCCATCCTGGTCCTGGAGGCCCACCGGGCCGGCGCCCTGGTCATCGGCGAGGACCTCGGGACGGTGGAGCCGCGGGTGCGTCAGGAGCTGGCCCGCCGCGGGGTGCTCGGCACCTCGGTGCTCTGGTTCGAGCGGGACTGGGCCGGCACCGGGAGCCCGCTCCCGCCGCAGGCCTGGCGGGCCGACTGCCTGGCCACCGCCACCACCCACGACCTGCCGCCCACGGCCGCCAAGCTCGCCGGGGCGCATGTGGAACTGCGCGACCGGCTCGGCCTGCTGACCCGCCCGGCCGCGCAGGAACGGGCCGAGGACGCCGCCGACACCGCCGAGTGGCTGGAACTGCTGGACCGGCTCGGCCTGGAGACCAAGGGCGAGGAGGCCGCCGTACGGGCGCTGTACGAGTTCCTGCTGCGCACCCCCGCGCGGCTGGTCGGCGTATGGCTGCCGGATGCGGTGGGGGACCGGCGGCCGCAGAACCTGCCCGGCACCTGGGACCAGTACCCCAATTGGCGGCTTCCGGTGGCCGATGCCGGGGGGCGGCCGCTGACGCTGGAGGAGCTGGTCGCCTCGCCCCGGGCGAACGGCCTGCTGGGGGCGCTGGCAGAGGGCGTGCGACCTCGTACGGCACCCCCGGGCGCGCGCCCCGTTTAGGTGTTCGCTACGTTTGCACCGTGGACAAGAAGAACGCTCTGCGCGCCGGCGCCGTCACGGCCGGAACGACGCTGATGATGCTGCTGATGACGTCTCCCGCCCTCGCGCTGACCCGCGACGACGGTGACGACCCGGGCCCGGGCCTGAGCGTCGGCGAGACGCTCGGCCTGTACGTGGCCCTGCCGATCGTGCTGTTCCTGGTCATCGCGGGTCTCGTGATGATCCTCGACAAGTCGGACCGGCAGCAGAAGCAGGCCTGAACAGGTCCGACCCCCCCGGGGTCGGGACCGCAGGACTTTCCGGGCGCCGGGGGTCCGCACCGCCGATTCGTCTCGGCCGTGTGGCGACCCCCGGCGCCTCGTCGTGTCCGCAGACGCCTCAGATGCCGGCCAGTAGCTTGCGCAGCAGGCCGGTGAGTACGCCGACCTCCTCGTCGCTCAGCCCGCTCAGCGCGTCGCGCTGCACCTCCAGGCCGGCGGCGACCGCCTCGTCGATGAGCGCGAGGCCGCGGTCGGTGATCGTCACCTGGAGCCCCCGCCGGTCGTGCGGATCGGGCTTGCGGCAGAGCAGCCCGGCCTTCTCCAGCTTGTCCAGCCGCCCGGTCATGCCGCCCGTGGTGAGCATGAGCGTGGCCGAGAGCTGGCGGGGCGAGAGGGTGTACGGGGCGCCCGAACGGCGCAGGGTGGCGACGACGTCGAACTCCCCGCGCGAGATCCCGAAGCGCGAGTAGCGCTCTTCCATCGCGTCGCCCATGGCCTTGGCGATCCGGTAGATGCGTCCGAAGACGGCCATGGGGGCCGTGTCCAGGTCCGGGCGCACGGCGAACCACTGGGCCGTGATCGCGTCGACGGCGTCCTTGTCCTCACTCATGAGTGCAGTATTCCGCTTCCCTGAGATTGTTCGCAAGAAAGTTGCTTGACGGAAAGTAGCTTAGCGCTAAGCTACTTACGAGCAACCGAATCTGGGGGAGGGGCCGTCATGGCAGTGTTCAGGAGCAGGACAGCGACAGCCGGGGAGGCGAAGGTCGCGGGGGAGCGGTCGCTGCTCCTCGGCATCGGCATCAGTGCGATCGGGATCGGCATGTACGTCCCGTTCTCGCTCGTCTTCTTCCACCACGTCACCGGCCTCTCCCTCACCCTCGTCGGCCTCGTCATGACGGTCACGGGGCTGGCCGGACTGGCGTTCATGCCGCTGGCCGGCTCGGCCGTCGACCGCCTCGGCGCCAAGAAGGTCAACCTGCTGCTCTACGGGATCCGGGCGCTCGGCTTCGCCCTCTTCCCCTTCGCGAGCTCCCTGCCCGCCTTCGCGGCCGTCGCCCTCGTCACCGCGCTCGCCGACCGCTCTTTCAGCGTCGTCCAGCAGTCCCTGATCGGAGAGGTGGCGCAGGGCGCCGCCCGCGACCGGCTCCAGGCGTCCACCCGGGCCCTGCAGAATGCCGGGATGGGCGCGGGCGCCCTGCTCGTCTCCGGAGTGCTGGCGCTGTGGGGGACCGGCGGATTCACGTACACCGCCTGGGGCAACTCGCTGGCCTTCGTCCTCGCCGGACTGCTCGTCAGCCGGGTCCGCCCGCTCCGCGACGGCGCGGCCGGCTCCGCCAAGCGGGCGGCTGCCGGGTACCGGATGGTCCTGCGCGACCGCCCCTTCCTCGGACTCACCGCCGCCAACTTCCTCACCGCGCTCGGCTACTCCGCCCTCTCCGTCCTCTTCCCGCTCTACCTCTCCACCTGGCTGGCTGCCCCCGACTCCCTCACCGGAGCCGCCTTCACCGTCAACACCGTCCTGTGCGCCGGGATCGGCGTGCTGATCGCGGGCCGGGTCCGCCGCTCCGGCGCCCGCCGCACCCGCTCGGCCGCCCTCGGCGCCCTGCTCTTCGCCGCCGCCTTCGTCGGGCAGATCGTCCTCGGCACCCTGCGCCCGGGGCAGACCGTGACCCTGGTCGCCCTGCTGGCCATCGTCGTCGTCTACACCCTCGGCGAACTGGTGCACAGCCCCTCCGGCGGCGCCCTGTCGGTCTCCGCCGCCCCCGAGGCCGTCCGCGGCCGCTACCTGGCCACCTACCAGCTGTCCTACTCGCTGGCCGGCGCGCTCGCCCCCTCCCTCTTCACCGCCCTGCTCGCCGTCGACGGCCGCCTGCCCTGGGCCGTCCTCACCGTCGCCGCACTCGGCGCCGCCCTGGCGCTGCTCCGGCTGGAGCGGCACCTGCCGGCCGAGGCCGTGCACGCCGAGCCGCCGGTCGCCGCCGGTGCCGCCGGCGGTGGCGCGGACCCCGAGCGCCGGCCGACCGTCGCCGCCTGAACCCTCCCGCCCGGTCCCGCCTTCCTCACCCGATCGAGGAGCCACCCGCCATGAAGCGCTTCGCCACCGTCGCCCTGACCGCCCTCGCCCCCGTCTCCTGGGGCTCCACCTATGCCGTGGCCACCGAACTGCTGCCGCCCGACCGGCCGCTGTTCACCGGGGTCATGCGGGCCCTGCCCGCCGGCCTGCTGCTGACCGCCCTGGCCCGCACCCTGCCCAAGGGCGAGTGGTGGTGGAAGTCCGCCGTCCTCGGCATCCTCAACATCGGCGCCTTCTTCCCGCTCCTCTTCCTCTCCGCCTACCGGCTCCCCGGCGGTGTCGCCGCCGTACTGGGCGCCGTCGGCCCGCTGTTCGTCGTAGGACTCGCCGCCCTCGTCCTCGGGGAGCGGGCGAGCCTGCGCACCGTACTGGCGGCCGTCGTGGGAGCGTTCGGCGTGAGCATGGTCGTCCTCACCGCCGAGGCGAGACTCGACGCCGTCGGCGTCGTCGCCGGCGTGATCTCCTCCGCCTCGATGGGTGCGGGCACCGTCATGACCAAGCGCTGGGGCCGTCCCGAAGGAGTCGGCCCGCTGGCGATGACCGGCTGGCAGCTCACCGCCGGCGGGCTGTTCATCATCCCGGTCGCCGCCCTCGTCGAGGGAGCCCCGCCCGCGCTCGACGGCAAGGCCTTCCTCGGCTACGGCTACATGATGCTGATCAACACCGGTATCGCGTACTGGCTCTGGTTCCGCGGCATCGGACAGCTCACCGCCACCTCGGTCACCCTGCTCGGACCGCTCTCCCCGCTCACCGCCGCCGTCATCGGCTGGGCCGCCCTGGGCCAGGCGCTGTCGCCCGTACAGCTCGTGGGCATGGCGATCGCCTTCGGAGCCACCGTCGCCGGTCAGCTGGCGGCCGCCCGCACCCCCCAACCGTTCAGTTCTACTGAAAAGAACGATCGAAACATTTCGATGGACCTGACCGATGACGGGATGCGACGGTAGTCCGACGACAAAGAGCCGGACCGACTCCGAGGGGGAGACACACAGTGGCCGTCATGGACCGCGACCGCGACCGCGTCCGTACCGTTTCGCACGCCGAGCCCGGCCGCACGGGGAAGAAGGGGGCCGCCGGACTCGGCGTCCTCCTCGCCCTGACCGCGACGCTCGTCTGGTCCGGCAGCTTCGTGGCCACCCGGGGAATGGCCGAGACCGTCCCGCCCGTGCAGGCGGTCTTCTGGCGCTGGATCATCGCCCTGATCGCCGTCGCCCCCTTCGCCGCCCGCCAGGCCTGGCAGCAGCGGGCCCTGATCCGGCGGCACTTCGGCCACATCGCCCTCGCCTCGCTGTTCGGCGTCGCCCTCTACAACACGCTCGTGCACCAGGCCGGACTGACCACCTCCGCCTCCAACATGGGCATGATCATGGCCGCCTCGCCCGTCATCATGGCGCTCTACGCCCGCCTCGGCGGCGAACGGCTCGGCCCCCGGCGGACCTTCGGGATGCTGCTCGCCGCCTTCGGCGTGCTGCTGCTCGTCGGCGACGGCTCCCTCGGATTCGACTTCGGCGCGGGCGACCTGTGGATGTTCGGCGCCGCCCTCTCCTTCGCCACGTACAGCGCCCTGCTGCGGCGCAAGCCCGCCGAACTGGGCGGACTCGCCTTCCTGATCACCACCTTCGTCCTGGGCGCGCTGATGCTGGCACCCGTCTACGCCGTCTCCGTCTCCGTCCAGGGAGGCTTCGAGATCACCACGGGGACCGTCGGTCCGCTGCTGTACGTCGGGGTGTTCTCCTCGGCCGTCGCCTTCTTCGCCTGGAACAAGGCGATCTCGATCATCGGGGCGGCCCGCGCCGGCGTCGTCTACTACCTCCAGCCGGTGTGCGTGGCCGGGCTCGGCTTCCTGCTCCTGGGCGAGCAGACCGGACCCGCGCAACTGCTCTGCATGGCGCTGATCCTGGGCGGTGTCGGGCTCGGTGCCCGGCGGTAGGTTCGGGCCCATGACCGAGTGGGACATCAAGAAGCTGCGGATCCTGCGGGCCCTCGCCGAACAGGGGACCGTGACCGCGACGGCCGAGGCGCTGCACATGACGCCCTCGGCCGTTTCGCAGCAGCTGACGAACCTCGCGCGGCAGCTGGGGGTGACCC
Source organism: Streptomyces sp. MB09-01 (assembly GCF_033794505.1). Classification (NCBI taxonomy): domain Bacteria; kingdom Bacillati; phylum Actinomycetota; class Actinomycetes; order Kitasatosporales; family Streptomycetaceae; genus Streptomyces; species Streptomyces sp. MB09-01. The sequence continues at coordinate 13,117 of NZ_JARAYQ010000001.1, forward strand.
TGCTGGAGGCCGAGGGCCGGCGGGTCCGCCTCACCGACGCGGCCCACCTCGTCCTGCGGCACGCGGAGGCGGTGTTCGCACAGCTGGAGGCGGCCGACGCGGAACTGGCCGGCTATCTGGCCGGGGACGCGGGGGAGGTACGGGTCGGTGCCTTCTCCACGGCCGTGCCCGCGCTCGTGGTCCCGGCCGTGGCGGCGCTGCGCACGACCCGTCCGGGGGTGGAGGTACGGGTCCGGGAGGCCGAGGCGGCGGAGTCGTACGAGCTCCTGTCGGCCGGGGGAGTGGACCTGGCGCTGTCGCTGGCGGCCCACGCGCCGACCGCGCGCGACGCCCGGTTCACCCGGGTGACGCTCCTGGAGGACCCGCTGGACGTGGCGCTCCCGCCGGGGCATCCGCTGGCGGCCGCGGCCGGCCTGCGGCTGGCGGACCTGTCCGGCGACCGGTGGATCTACGGGGGCAGCGGCCCCTGGTCGGAGATCACCCGCACCGCGTGCGAGGCGGCGGGCTTCGTCCCGGAGCAGGCGCACTCGGCCTCCGGCTGGACGGCGATCCTGGCCATGGTCGAGGCGGGGATGGGGGTGGCGCTGGTCCCGCGCATGGTGTCGAGCCGGGCCTCGGGGGTGGCGGTGCGGGTGCTGTCGCAGGACCGGCCGACGCGGCACGTGATCGCCGCGGTCCGGCGGGGCGCCGAATCCGCGCCCGCCCTGTCCCACGTGCTGGCCGCCCTGCGCGCCGTCGCCGCGGAGCGCTGACCGCAGGCCGCGGATGGGCCGCTGCGCGGAGCCGTCTCCCCGCCCCGCCCCTTCACCGTTTCCCAGGGCTGTGCCCCGGACCCCGTACGTGCGCTGCGCGCCCGTGCCCTCAAACGCCGGGCGGGCTGAAATACCCGGGCTCCGCCCGGACCCGGTCCTCGAACGTCGGACGGCTGGAAGATCCAGCCCCGCCGGCGTTTGAGGCGCGGGGGCCCGGGGGCTGGTCCCCGGGAACGGCGCCGCACCCGCGGGAGACGTTGCTTCCGCGGGTGCGGGCGGAGCCCGGAGGCCTCTAGACCTGAGCGGCAGCGGCAGCGGCGTCGGCCGCCTGGGCCTTCAGCGCGCGCTCGACGCCCGCGCGGGACTCCGAGACCAGGCGGCGCAGGGCCGCGTTCGGCTCGGCCGAGGCCAGCCACGCGTCCGTCGCGTCCAGGGTGTCCGCAGAGACCTGGAGCGTCGGGTACAGACCCACCGCGATCTGCTGCGCGATCTCGTGGCTGCGGGTGTCCCAGACCTCCTTGACCGCCGCGAAGTACTTCGCGGTGTACGGGGCCAGCAGCTCGCGCTGGTCGGTCTGGACGAAGCCGCCGATCACGGCCTCCTGCACGGCGTTGGGGAGGTCCGCGGACTCCACCACCGAGGCCCACGCCTGGGCCTTGGCCTCCGCCGTCGGCCGCGCCGCGCGCGCGGTCGCCGCGTGGCGCTCACCGGCGGCCGTGGGGTCCCGGTCCAGCTCCGCCGCGATGGCCGCCTCCTCGGCAACGCCCGTCGCGGCGAGCCGCTCCAGGAACGTCCACCGCAGCTCGGTGTCGACGGCCAGGCCCTCGACCTCCGCCGCGCCGTCGAGCAGCGCCGACAGGTAGGTCAGCTGCCCCTCGGTACGGGCGGTGGCCGCGAAGGCCCGCGCCCACGCCAGCTGGTGGTCGCTGCCCGGCGCCGCCGCACGCAGGTGCTCCAGCGTGGCCTCGGTCCAGGCCGCCAGGCCCTGCTCCCGCCACGCCGGGTCGGCGTACAGGTCCACGGCCAGCTTCACCTGGCGGTGCAGCGACTGGACGACGCCGATGTCGGACTCCTTGCCGATGCCGGAGAGGACCAGCGCGAGGTAGTCGCGGGTGGCGAGCTCGCCGTCCCGCGTCATGTCCCAGGCGGAGGCCCAGCACAGCGCGCGCGGCAGGGACTCCGCGAAGTCGCCGATGTGCGCCGTGACCGTGGCGAGGGACTCCTCGTCGAGGCGGACCTTCGCGTACGACAGGTCGTCGTCGTTCAGCAGGACGACCGCCGGGCGGGCCCGGCCGACGAGCTCCGGCACCGTGGTGAGCGCGCCGTCGATGTCCAGCTCGATCCGGTCGGTGCGCACGAGGGCGCCGTCCTGGAGCTCGTACAGGCCGACCGCGATGCGGTGCGGGCGCAGGGTGGACTCGCCCTTGGCGCCGGCGGGCAGCGCGGGCGCCTCCTGGCGGATGCCGAAGGCCGTGATCAGGCCGTCCGCGTCAGTGGTGATCTCGGGGCGCAGGATGTTGATGCCGGCCGTCTCCAGCCAGGCCTTCGACCAGGCGGTCAGGTCGCGGCCCGAGGTCTCCTCCAGGGCGCCCAGCAGGTCCGACAGGCGCGTGTTCCCGAAGGCGTGCGCCTTGAAGTACGCCTGCACGCCCTTGAAGAAGGCCTCCATGCCGACGTAGGCGACGAGCTGCTTGAGCACCGAGGCGCCCTTGGCGTACGTGATGCCGTCGAAGTTGACCATGACGTCGTCGAGGTCACGGATGTCCGCCATGATCGGGTGCGTGGACGGCAGCTGGTCCTGCCGGTAGGCCCACGTCTTCATGGAGTTGGCGAACGTGGTCCACGCGTGCGGCCACTTCGAGCCCTCCGCGTACGCCTGGCAGGCGATCGACGTGTAGGTGGCGAAGGACTCGTTCAGCCACAGGTCGTTCCACCACTCCATGGTGACGAGGTCGCCGAACCACATGTGGGCGAGCTCGTGGAGGATGGTCTCCGCGCGCACCTCGTACGCCGCGTCCGTCACCTTCGAGCGGAAGACGTACTGGTCGCGGATGGTGACCGCGCCCGCGTTCTCCATGGCGCCCGCGTTGAACTCGGGGACGAAGAGCTGGTCGTACTTGGCGAAGGGGTAGTCGTAGGCGAACTTCTCCTGGAACCAGTCGAAGCCCTGCCGGGTCACGTCGAAGATCGCGTCCGCGTCGAGGAACTCGGCGAGCGAGGGACGGCAGTAGATGCCGAGCGGGACGGACTGGCCGTCCTTGCCCTCGTACGAGCTGTGCACCGCGTGGTAGGGCCCGACGATCAGCGCCGTGATGTACGAGGAGATGCGCGGGGTCGGCTCGAAGCGCCAGACGTTGTCCTTGACGTCCGCGGCCTCCGGCGTGGGCGAGTTCGAGATGACCGTCCAGCCCTCGGGCGCCGTCACGGTGAACTGGAACGTGGCCTTCAGGTCGGGCTGCTCGAAGCTGGCGAAGACCCGCCGCGCGTCCGGCACCTCGAACTGGGTGTAGAGGTAGGCCTGCTGGTCGACCGGGTCCACGAAGCGGTGCAGGCCCTCACCGGTGTTCGTGTACGCGCAGTCCGCGACGACCCGGAGCTCGTTGGCCCCGGCCGCCAGGTGGTCCAGGGCGATGCGGGAGTCCCGGAAGACCGCCGCGACGTCCAGCGACCTGCCGTTGAGGACGACCTCGTGCACGGCCGGTGCGACCAGGTCGATGAAGGTCTCGGCCCCGGCCTCGGCCGACTGGAAGCGCACGGTGGTCACGGACGGGTAGGTGCCGCCCTCCTGCGCTCCGCTGAGATCGAGTTCGATCTCGTAGGAGTCGACGGTGAGCAGCTTTGCCCGCTGCTGGGCCTCTTCACGGGTGAGATTCGTGCCTGGCACGCGGTCATCTCCTTTGATGGTGACGTTGCCCCGTCATCCTTCCACGAGGGGGACGCCACCGGCGCGGAGTAATCCACCGGCGAACACGGCGGCGGAAACAGGCCGGATACGGCGAAAGGGGAGGAAGCCGCGCGGGCCTCCTCCCCTTCGTCGTGCGGGCGGCGTCAGCCGCGGAGCTCCTCCGCGACGAGCTCCGCGATCTGGACCGCGTTCAGGGCCGCGCCCTTGCGGAGGTTGTCGTTCGAGAGGAACAGCGCGAGGCCGTTCTCCACCGTCTCGTCGGAGCGGATGCGGCCCACGTACGAGGCGTCCTTGCCGGCGGCCTGGAGGGGGGTCGGGATCTCCGACAGCTCGACGCCCGGGGCGTCCTTCAGGAGCTCGTACGCGCGCTCGACGCTGATCGGGCGGTCGAAGCGGGCGTTGATCTGGAGGGAGTGGCCGGAGAAGACCGGCACGCGCACGCAGGTGCCCGAGACCTTGAGCTCCGGGATCTCCAGGATCTTGCGGGACTCGTTGCGGAGCTTCTGCTCCTCGTCGGTCTCGAAGGAGCCGTCGTCGACGATCGAGCCCGCGAGCGGGACGACGTTGTAGGCGATGGGGCGCTTGTAGACGGCCGGCTCCGGGAAGTCCACCGCGCCGCCGTCGAAGGTCAGCTGGTCGGCGGCCTCGGAGACCGCGCAGGCCTGGCCCTTGAGCTCGGCCACGCCGGCCAGGCCCGAGCCGGACACGGCCTGGTAGGTGGTGGCGATCAGCGCGGACAGGCCGGCCTCGTCGTGCAGCGGGCGCAGCACCGGCATCGCGGCCATGGTGGTGCAGTTCGGGTTCGCGATGATGCCCTTGGGGCGGTTCTTGATCGCGTGCGGGTTGACCTCGGAGACCACGAGGGGCACCTCCGGGTCGCGGCGCCAGGCGGAGGAGTTGTCGATCACGACGGCGCCCTGGGAGGCGACCTTCTCGGCCAGCGCCCGGGAGGTCGCGCCGCCCGCGGAGAACAGCACGATGTCCAGGCCCGAGTAGTCGGCCGTGGAGGCGTCCTCGATGGTGATCTCCCGGCCCTCCCACTGGAGGGTGGAGCCCGCGGAACGGGCCGAGGCGAACAGCCGCAGCTCGTCCACCGGGAACTTCCGCTCGGCGAGGATGCCGCGCATGACTCCGCCGACCTGTCCGGTGGCTCCGACGATTCCGACCCTCACGGTGACTCCTTTGGTACGTACGACGCGGGCGCGCGTGGAGCCATCATGCGTTCGACCCCACGAGCCTTGTCCAATCCATTGTCCGAGGAACGGACGGTGTCCTGAACGTGAACGTGTGTGACGAGTCCGTGGCGGGCGTGTTGCAGGGCCTCTGAACATCCCTTTTGCCAGGTCGGAGCCGGTTAGCGTCCGATCTGTCATGACCGCATTCCGGACATGGCCGACCGTAGAACGAACATCCGACTCGGGGAGATCCACCGTGCGCGTCATCCGCCACCGCCGCCGGTCCATACCGGCGCTCGCCGCCCTCGCGGCCGCCGCCGTCGCCGCACCCGTCCTGCTGACCGCCGCTCCGGCGGCCGCCCACCCGCGGGAGGGCCGGCTCGCCAAGGAGCTGGTGGAGGAGGTCACCGTCCGCGGCGCCCACCGCCACCTGGCGAAGTTCCAGCAGATCGCCGACGCCAACGGCGGCAACCGCGCCGCCGGTACGCCCGGCCACGCGGCCTCCGCCGCCTACGTGCACGACACGCTGAAGAAGGCCGGTTACCAGGTCTCGTACCAGGACTTCGACATCTACGAGGCGCACACGAAGACGGAGAAGGCCTTCGTCTTCGGCGGCGCCGAGGGCGCCGGGGGCCGCGAGCTGGCCACCGCCGCCTTCACCTTCACCAGGTCCACCCCTGCCGGCGGCCTCGCCGCCCCGCTCGCCCTCGCACGGGTCGACGAGACCCCCGGCTGCACGGCGGACGACTACCGGGCCGGCGCCTTCACCGGGAAGATCGCCCTGGTCAAGCGGGGTGCCTGCACCTTCGTGGAGAAGCAGCGGGCGGCCGCCGCGGCCGGCGCCCTCGGCATCATCGTCTACAACCACAGCGGCACCACCCCGGTGCGCGGCGGGTTCTCCTCGCCCGACGAGGGGATCATCCCGAGCGCCGGCATCACGCTGGCCGACGGCGAGGCGCTGACCGCGGCAGCGGACCGGGGCGAGGTGACCGTACGCCTGGACCTGGACCAGGAGCAGGTGAAGAAGACCACCCGCAACGTGATCGCCGAGACCAGGGGCGGCCGTTCCGACCGGGTGGTGACCGTCGGCGCGCACCTGGACTCGGTCCCCGAGGGCCCGGGCATCAACGACAACGGCTCAGGCTCGGCCGGTCTGCTGGAGGTGGCGCTGGAGCTGGCCGGCGAGGGCGCCAACAAGAAGGGCAGGGGGCCCGCCAACAAGGTCCGCTTCGCCTGGTGGTCGGCGGAGGAGCTGGGCCTGCTGGGCTCGGAGCACTACGTCGCGCAGCTGTCCGAGAAGCAGAAGAAGGACATCGCGCTCTACCTGAACTTCGACATGATCGCCTCGCCGAACCCGGTCCAGTTCGTCTACGACGGCGACGACTCCGACAAGACGGGCGCGGGCGCCGGCCCGGCGGGCTCGGCGCAGATCGAGGCGCTGATCAACGGCTTCCTCGACAAGAAGGGCAAGCCGCACGAGGGCAGCGACTTCGACGGCCGCTCCGACTACGGCCCCTTCATCGCGAACGGCATCCCGGCCGGCGGCACCTTCACCGGCGCCGAGGGCATCAAGACCGCCGAGCAGGCCGAGCGCCACGGCGGCACCGCGGGCGCCCCGTACGACCCGAACTACCACGGGGCGGGCGACAACCTGAAGAACCTGGACCTCAAGGCCTTCGACACCAACCTGGACGTGATCGCGCACGCGGTCGGCACCTACGCCGAGTCGCTGCGCTCGCTGGGCACGTAGGCCCGCGGCGCGGCCGGGGGAAACGGGCGGGGGCGGTGCTCGTACGAGCACCGCCCCCGCTGTCGTCGCAGGTTCCTACCGGGTTACGGGAGGACCTTCTCGATCTGCACGCTGCCGGTGCCGGCGGCGGTGCCGCGGGCGTTGAGCAGCTGGACCTGGCCGAAGAACTGACGGCCCTCGGGGGCCGCGCTGTTGACCAGGACGTTCGCCGAGACGGACGCCGTGGCGCCGTTGGCGAGGTTCACCGCGGCGGCCTCGTCGACCTGGACGGAGCCCAGGGCGGCCGAGAAGAACACGTCGCGGTAGTCGTACGTGGTGGTGCCGGCCGGGATCGCGTAGCCGATGACCTTGATGCTGTAGGTGCCGGCGCCCGGGTTGACCAGGCTCACGGCCTCCTCGGAGTCGCCGTCGGCGGAGGAGCCGACCTTGACGCCGTCCTTGTAGACCTCGAGGTCGAGGTCCGCACCGGTGTCGGAGACCTTGCCGATGGCGACGTCGAGGCGGGAGACGCCCTCGCCGATCGTGACCTCGGAGGTCTGGGTCTCACCGTTCGCGATGGTCGGCTTGGCGACCTTCGCGGAGCCGAGCGGTCCGCCCTTGAGCTTGCCGCCGGAGATGGCCGCGGCGTCGTTCTTGACGGTCCACTGGACCGGCGCCGGGGTGCCCTGCTTGACCTCGGGCAGGACCTTGACCGCGGGGTCGAAGCCCGCGCCGAGGACGGAGACGTCCAGCTTGAACGGGTTGTCGAGCAGCGGCGACGTACGGCGCGACTCGACCTCGATCTCCCAGACGCCCGGCTGCGGGTCGGCGTACGAACGCAGGTCGGGGCGGCAGGTGTTGGCCGGGTTGTCGTAGTTCGGGTAGCACTGGGTGGTCGCGCTGTCCTCGACGCCCACACCGTACGGGTGGATCGAGATGAAGCGCGTCTGGCTGCCCGGCTGGAGACCGCCGAGGGCGACCTCCAGCGTCTTCGCGCCCTGCGGCACGGTGACGAAGTACGACTTGTGGCTGTTGCGCTGCACGGAGGAGGTGTCCGACAGCGTGTACGCCGGCGCGGTCAGCGGGCCGGCCGCGACGACGGTCGTCAGGATCTGCTTGTCGATGCCCTCGGTGGTCTCGTCGTCCAGCTGCAGGATGCCGCTGTGGACGCCGCCCGACGTGGCCTTGGCCTCGACCTTGATGGTGACGGGCTTGTTCAGCGGCAGCGTGACGTAGTCGTAGCCGCCGATGACCTTGAAGGTGCCGTCGTTGTTGCGCCAGCTCAGGTTGTGCCGGGTGCCGTACTTCACGCCCGTGGTGCGGGTGACGACGACGTCGTAGACCTTCTTCTGGCCGACCTTGAGGCCGCCCTCGCGGTCGTAGAGGCCGGTGCCGAAGCCCGGGGTCTTCAGGAACTGGTCGATCGCGGTGTCGACCGGCGCCTTGACGGTGAACTCGTTGGCCTTCGCGTCGCGCTGGATGGACTCCCACGCGCCGGGGACGTTGATCAGGCCGGAGCCCTGGGCGTGCGCCGGGACGTCGTCGATCTTCTTCGCGGTGCTGGTGAGCGCCACGCGCAGGCTCGCCGGGGTCAGCTTGATGTTCTGCTGCTTGGCGGCCGAGATCAGCAGGGCGCTGGCGCCCGCCGCCTGCGGCGAGGACATCGAGGTGCCCTGGAGCATGCCGTAACCGGCCGGCAGGGTGTAGCCGGCCTCCTTCACGGGCGCGCCGGGCAGCCAGGTCTGGATGGTGTTGATGGCCGCGCCGGGGGCGGTGATGGTCGGCGTGAAGCCGCCGTCCTCACGCGGACCGCGCGAGGAGAAGGGGAACATGTTGTACTTCTTGGCCACGCCGGAGCCGTAGTTGGCCGCCCAGGTCTCCTTGGAGACCGCGGCGCCCACGGAGATGACCTTGTCCGCGAGACCGGGGTCGCCGATGGTGTTGACACCGGGGCCCTCGTTGCCCGCCGAGATGACGAGCTGGACACCGTAGGTGTCGATGAGGTTCTTGTAGAGCTCGGAGCGGGCGTTGTTGCCGTCGTTCAGCGCCGGCAGACCGCCGATGGACATGTTGACGATGTCCACGCCGCGGTTGACGACCAGGTCGATCATGCCCTCGGTCAGCGCGATGTTGGTGCAGCCGCCGGACCAGGAGCAGGCGCGCGAGGAGACGAGCTTCGCGCCGGGCGCCTCGCCGTTCATCTTGCCGCCGAAGAGGCTGTTGGCGGCGGTGATGCCGGCGACGTGCGTGCCGTGCTCGGACTCGATGATGCCGACGTTGACGAAGTCGGCCTTCTTGCCGACCCAGTCACCGCCCAGCGGGTCCATCGGGACGTCCTTGCGGATCTCGATCACGAACGGGATGCGCTCGGCGACGTCGGTCGCCGGGTTGTCCGTGCCGAAGTAGCCGATCTGGTAGCCGTCCTTGTACGGCTTCATCGGCTCGTTGTTCGTGAAGTCGCCGTCCTGGTCGGTGTCGACGCGGACGGTGCCGGCGGCGACGTCGTAGAGCAGGCCGAACCGGTCGGTGGTGTCCCCGTCCCGGTTGACGTCGCCCTTCATGTCGCCGTTGGCGGTGATCGACTCGCTGAAGCGGCTCCACTGGAAGTTGCCCTCGGGCGCCTTCCAGCTCTGGCCGCCCGCGGTGAAGGTGCCGCCGGCAGAGGTGACCGGGGTGATCTGGGCGCGCCAGGTGGCGTCGCCGTCGGTGATCGGGTCGGTGGCCGTCACCCAGTCGACGATCTTGCGCTCGCCGGTGGTGGTCTTCTGCAGGGCCGGGTGGCCGAGGTCGACGCCCGAGTCCATGATGCCGATGGTCACGCCGCGGCCGTCGGCCTGCGGGTTGTTCTTGACGAAATCGACCGCGCCCGTCTCGAAGGACGGGTTGTACGGGTTCTTCGCCGGGGTGTTCTTGTCCGGCGCCGGGTACGTCTCGGCGGCGGTCTTCTTGACCGCGCCCGACTCGCCCTTGGCGTCGGGACGGGGGTCCGGCAGCTGGATCTCGTGCCGCAGGTCGATTCCGTGCACCGAGGACAGCTTGGCAGCCGCCTTCAGCGCGGCCTCCGCCTTGCCGGTGGGCAGGGTGGCGCGCACGTAACCGAGGTTGTCGTACGTCTGGCCCACCGAGGCGCCCTGTACGGCGTCGAGCTGTTCGGCCACCTGCTTGGTCTGGCCGGGGGCGGTCGCGACCATGACGGTGACGTTCGCGTCACCCTTGGCCTTGGCCTCCTGGAGCAGCTCGGCGTCGGCCGAACCGAGCTTCTGGTCGGCGGACTTGACCGCCGGGGTGGTGCCCGGGTTGTCCGCGGCGGTCGCCGCGAACACGGGCCCGGCGCCGGTGGCCGCGAGGGCGGCGACCAGGCCGGCCGCGGCCGCGACGCGTGCGACGCGTCTGGCCCCGGGTATGGAGCTGGGGGATTCGAGGGTCATCAGCATCCCTGGTAAGTGAAAGATACGGTCCGGATTTCGGTGCCGGATGACCGGTCAGCTTTCCTCACGCGACAGCTCTTTGGGGAGAGTTGTCATTGACCGAGACCTGCCATGGCGGACTCTCGCCACTGCGGAGTATGCGCCAGCGCGGCCGTACCGGGGCACAGTGGTGCGAACCTCAGGGGCTGGTGAGTTGATTTATCGACTTGGCGGCCATGTGGCAGTCCCGGAGCGCGGTCGCGCCCCGGTCCGGGTGTGACAGATTTCGCCCGCTCAGCGCTCGCGCGTGCGCGCGTAGTGGCGCGAGGCCTTCGCCCGGTTTCCGCAGGCGGCCATCGAGCACCAGCGACGGGTGCCGTTGCGCGAGGTGTCGTGGAAGTGCAGGACGCAGGTCTCGGATGCGCACTTGCGGATCCGGTCGGGTGCGCCGACGAGCAGTTCCAGGTAGTCCCGGGCCGCCGTCCAGGCCGGACCCCAGGTCGGGTCGTCGAACTCGGCGCGCTCGCCGGGGCCTTCGGCGGTCAGGGTGGCGCGGATCCGGCCGTGGTCCAGTACGGCGTCGACCAGCGTGCAGGCGCTCTCGTCGGCCGGGTCCGCGACCGCGCGGGCCAGCGCCTCGCGCGCGGTCAGCAGGTGGACGAGGGTGGCGGCGTCGGCGCGGAAGCGGCCGGCCAGGCCGGTGCTCTCCAGCCAGACCGCGAGCCCCTGCACCCGGGTCAGCCCGGCCGCTCCGGCGAAGAGGTCCTGCGGCTCGCCGTCGATCATCCAGCGGGTGTTGAGCAGGTCGAGCGCGACCGGCTCCCCGGTCAGGGGTCGTGGGTCCGCCGCCGTCATGTCCGTCTCGTCTCCTGGGCAGGTCGCTAACCCCTCAAGAGTACGTGAGCGGTTGACGCCTTCGACTCTAACCTCTAATCTCGATTTAGAAGGTTAGAACTCCGCATGCCGCCCTCGGGGAAGGACCCGTCATGACGACCGCCATCAGCAGGCTCCGCACCGGACACGTAGGCCTCAACGTCACCGATCTGGACCGTTCGCTCGCCTTCTACCGGGACGTGCTCGACTTCCAGGTGCTGGGCGAGGGCAAGGAACAGGACCGTCGCTTCGCCTTCCTCGGCCAGGACGGCGAGCTCGTCCTCACCCTGTGGCAGCAGGCCGACGGGGCGTACGCCCCGGCCGCGGCCGGACTGCACCACCTGGCGCTCTCCGCCGGTGCGATCGGGGAGGTGAGGGAGTACGAGGCGCGGCTGCGCGACCTGGGCGTCGAGTTCGCGTACGAGGGGGTCGTCGCCCACGGCGAGGGGGCGGCGTCCGGCGGCATCTTCTTCCACGACCCCGACGGGACCCGCCTGGAGATCTCCGTACCGGCCGGGGCCGAGGGCGCACCCGCCCCCGTGGAATCCGCACCGACCTGCGGCTTCTTCTGATGTCCGGGGCGCCGGCCTACCACTGGGGCGCGCGGGCCGTGCAGGAGCGGGTCGGTGTGCGCGAGCTCGCCGAACACGTCGGCCGCTCGATCGGCGCGGGAGTCCGGGACGTCGCCGCGGCCTTCCTCGGGCTCCAGCCGCACCTCGTCGTCGGCGCGGCCGACGCCTCGGGGCGGATGTGGGCCTCCCTGCTCACCGGTCCGCCGGGTTTCGTGCGGGCCACCGGGCCGGACCGGATCACGGTCGCCGGCGGACTGCCCGCGGGCGATCCGCTCGCCGACGCGCTGGCCACGGACGGGACCCGGGTCGGCACCATCGCGCTCGACCCGCGCACCCGGCGCCGGATGAGGCTGAACGGGACCCTGGAGACGACCGGTCGCGGATTCGCCGTCCGGGCCGAGCAGGTCTTCGCCAACTGCCCCAAGTACCTGCAGAAACGGCAGCCCTTGGAGCTCGCCGCGCAAGGAGCCGGTGTCCTGGGGCGCGGGCCCGCGCTCACCCCCGGCCAGGAACGGGCCGTCCGCGCCGCCGACACCTTCTTCGTCGCCACCACCGCGGAGACGGACGGAGTCGACGCGAGCCACCGCGGCGGGCTGCCCGGCTTCGTCGAGGTCCTCTCGCCCACCGAGCTGGCCTGGCCGGACTACGCGGGCAACGCCATGTTCCTGACCCTGGGGAACCTGACGGCCGACCCGAGGGCGGGGCTGCTCTTCCCGGACTGGGAGAGCGGGGCGGTCCTCCAGCTGAGCGGCCGGGCCGAGACGGAGTTCGGGGCCGACGGGAGCCGCCGCACCCGCTTCCGGGTGGAGTCGGTGGTGGAGAGCCTGCATCCGGGGCGGCTGCTCTGGAGCACCCCGGAGTACTCGCCTCACCTGGGGAGCACCACCAGATAGGCGGCGGGCTCGCGGTCGCCGGACGCCGTCAGGGCGGTCCGGACGACCGCGGCCTGCTGCTCGGGCCAGTCGCGGAGCTTGCGCGGGGTGATGTGGATGACGGTCACCCCGAGCCGCTCCAGCGTCTCCCGCTTGCGGACGGACTCCGACCACTCCTCGTCCTCGCCCTGGCGCGGGGCGCGCGTGTCGATCTCCAGCGCCACGGACTGCTCGGGCCAGAACGCGTCCACTCCGCCGAGGTGCGGGCCGCCGGGCAGCCGCAGGTCCACGTTCCACACGGGCTCGGGCAGCTCGTAACCCCGTACGAGGTGGTACAGCCGGTCCTCGGCGATGGCGCGCCCCTCGGCGAGGAGCGACTCGACCGCGTCGACCACGTGCGGCCGGTTCAGCACCCGGGCCACCGTCAGCTCCCGTACGACGGCGGCCGGTTCGCAGTGCCCGCCGCGGACGGCCTCGCTGAGCAGGCGGCGTACGGTGCCGGCGTCGGAGAGCTGGGCGACGGCGTCGGCGAGGGCCCGCGCGACGGGCGCGACCGGCAGGCCGGTCACCTCCTGGGAGCGGGGCGGGGTGTGCGCCCGCACGATCCGCACGTCCCCGGTGGACCGCAGCCGCCGGGTCCCGGGCACCAGTACGTCGATGTGCGAGAGGGCGAGCAGTGCGGGCGCGGAGGCGAACCGGTACAGGGCCAGCGCCGCCAGCCCGGTGATCATGGCCTCGCCCGCCCCGCGCCGCCCCGCGTACAGCAGGGCGGCGTGCAGCCGCTCCTCGCTGGTCGCGGGCCCGGAGTGGAGCAGGAACACCCCCGGCAGGATCTGCTGCCAGGGCCGCTCGGCGGCGTCGGAGGCGGTGACGCCGTGCTCGCGCAGCTGGGCGAGGGTGAGCACGCGGGGGCGGCTACCGGTGAGGTGGGCGAGGGGGAGGGGTGCGTTGTGGTTCATGACGCGGTGATTCCCTCAGGCCATGGCCTTGCTAACCCCTGTTACACGCCCGTCGACAAATCCGGACAAGCTGGGGCTAAAGTACGGGCGTTCGACTGCCGATGGGGTGCGCCGTCGCAGCCCGGGGGCTCCGCCCCAGACCCATCTCAAACGCCGGCGGGGCTGAATCTTCCAGCCCGTCCGGCGTGTGAGGACCGGGTCCGGGCGGAGCCCGGTCTCAGATCAGCCCGCCGTCGCGTCGCACCGCTGCGCGGCAAGGGCCCGAGCCAGGTCGTCGCGGGACTCCAGCACCAGGCGGCGCAGGGCCGGAGCCGCACCGGCGTGCGCGGCGAGCCACGCGTCGGTGGCCTCCAGCGTGGCCTCGTCGCTCTGCAGCGACGGGAACAGGCCCTTCACCACATCCATCGCGATCTGGATCGACCGGTCCGCCCACACCCGCTCGATCACCTCGAAGTAGCGCCCCGCGTAAGGCGCCAGCAGGCCCCGCTGCGAGGACTGCTGCATGCCGGCGATCGTCGCCTCCACCAGCGCGTTGGACAGCGCGTCCGATTCGACGACCGCCGCCCACGCCTGGTCCTTCACGGCCTCCGACGGCCGCGCCGCCAGGCACCGCACCTGGTGCCGCTTGCCCGACGCCGTGTCGTCCCGCGCCAGTTCGGCGGTGAGCACGGCCTCGTCCACCGCCCCGTGCGCGGCCAGCGGCAGCAGGAAGTCCCAGCGCAGCTCCTGGTCCACGTCCAGCCCGTCGATCCGCGCGGAGCCCTCCAGCAGCCCCAGCAGCAGCTGGAAGTCGCCCTCCGTCGCCGCGCTCGCCGCGAAGAAGCGGGCCCAGGTCAGCTGGTGCTCCGACCCCGGCGCCGCCAGCCGCAGTTCGTGCAGCGCGCCCGCCGCGAGGTCCCGGCCGCCCTGCTCGCGCCAGTCCGGTGCCGCGTAGTGGGTGACCGAGCTCAGGGCCTGCGCGTGCAGCATCTGCAGGACGCCGACGTCCGTCTCCCGGCCCGCGTGCGCCAGGACCAGCGAGACGAAGTCGCGCGCCGGCATCAGGCCGTCCCGCGTCAGGTTCCACAGCGCCGACCAGCTCAGGGCCCGGGCGAGGGGGTCCGTCAGGTCGCCCAGGTGGGCTCGCAGCGTGGCCAGCGAGCCCTCGTCGAAGCGGATCTTGCAGTAGGTGAGGTCCTCGTCGTTGACCAGGACCAGGTCGGGCCGCTCGGCGCCCGCCAGCTCCGCGACCACGGTGCGCGCGCCCGACACGTCCGCTCCGGCCCGCGCGTAACGGACCAGGGTCCCGTCGGACTCCAGCCGGTAGAGGCCCACCGCGACCCGGTGCGGCCGCAGCTCCTCGCCCTCCTGGACGACCGCCAGCTCCGTGACGCGCCCGCTGGCGTCGTACGTCACCGCCGGGGTGAGCACGTTCACGCCGGCCGTCTGCAGCCAGGCCCGCGACCACTCGGCCATGTCCCGCCCGGAGACCTCCGCGAGCACCGACAGCAGGTCGTCCAGGGTGGTGTTCCCGTACGCGTTGGCCTTGAAGTAGCGCCGCGCGCCCTCCAGGAACGCCTCCCGGCCCACGTACGCCACGAGCTGCTTCAGCACCGCCGCGCCCTTGGCGTAGGTGATGCCGTCGAAGTTCAGCTTCGCGTCCTCCAGGTCACGGATGTCGGCCGTGATCGGGTGCGTGGACGGCAGCTGGTCGGCGCGGTAGGCCCACGCCTTGCGGTTGTTGGCGAAGGTGACCCACGCCTGGTCGAAGCGGGTGGCCTCGACGAGCCCGAAGGAGCCCATGAAGTCCGCGAAGGACTCCTTCAGCCACAGGTCGTCCCACCACTTCATGGTGACGAGGTCGCCGAACCACATGTGCGCCATCTCGTGGAGGATGACGTTCGCGCGCCGCTCGTACGAGGCCTGCGTGACCTTGCCGCGGAAGATGTACTCCTCCCGGAAGGTCACCATCCCCGGGTTCTCCATCGCGCCCAGGTTGTACTCCGGCACGAAGGCCTGGTCGTACTTCCCGAAGGGGTACGGGTAGTCGAAGATCTCGTGGAAGAGGTCGAAGCCCTGCTTGGTGACCAGGAAGACGTCGTCCGCGTCGAAGTGCTTCGCCAGGCCCTTGCGGCACATCGCGCCCAGCGGGATGGTCAGGTCCCCGCGCGTGTAGGTGTCCGTGACGTAGTGGTAGGGGCCCGCCACCACGCACGTGATGTACGTGGAGATCGGCCGGGTCTCGGCGAACCGCCAGACCCCGCCCTCGCGCGACTCCTCCGCGCCGTTGCTCCACACCTGCCAGCCCTCGGGGGCGGTCACCTCGAAGCGGTACGGCGCCTTCAGGTCCGGCTGCTCGAAGTTCGCGTACACCCGCCGCGCATCGGCCGGCTCGTACTGGGTGTAGAGGTAGACCTCGCCGTCCTCCGGGTCCACGAAGCGGTGCAGGCCCTCGCCGGTCCGGCTGTACGCGCAGTTCGCGTCGACCACCAGGACGTTCTCGGCGTCCAGGCCGTCCAGGGTGATCCGTGCGCCGTCGAAGACGGCGGCCACGTCCAGCGCCCGCCCGTTCAGGGTCACGGCGTTCACCGAGGGGGCGATCAGGTCCGCGAAGGTGGAGCCGCCGGTGCCCGCGGCCCGGAAGCGGATCGTCGTCACCGAACGGAAGGTCCGGGGGCCCTCGGCCGGTTCGGCCTCGTCCACCGCGGACCTGATGTCGAGGACCACCTCGTACCCGTCGACGGACAGCAGTTCGGCCCGCTCGCGGGCCTCGTCGCGGGACAGATTCTCACCGGGCACGTGCACTCCTTCGTGCGTGATCGCGTTCTTGAGTCGAATCCTCGCACGAGGGGAATGCGTGCGACGGCGTACTGGTTGGCCACGGAGAACATGCGCCAGTGATGCCCTTTTTTCGACTGAGACGAGACCGAGGAGAGACATGACCGAGACCCAGGTGCGCGAGAAGACCCCGGTCGATTTCTGGTTCGACCCGCTCTGCCCTTGGGCCTGGATGACGTCCCGTTGGATGGTCGAGGTCGAGAAGGTCCGCGACGTCGAGGTCCGCTGGCACGTGATGAGCCTCGCCGTCCTGAACGAGAACAAGCTCGACGAGCTGCCCGAGACCTACCGCGAGCTGCTCGGCCCCAAGGGCTGGGCTCCGGTCCGCGTGGTCATAGCGGCCCAGCAGAAGCACGGTGAGGAGATCACCGGCAAGCTCTACACCGCGCTCGGCACCCGCATCCACAACGACGAGAAGGGCCCGACCCGCGAGGTGATCGCCGAGGCGCTGGCCGAGGTCGGCCTGCCGGCCGAGCTGCTCGCGTACGCCGACTCGAACGAGTACGACGAGGTGCTGCGGGCCTCCCACAACGACGGCATCGACCGCGTGGGCCAGGAGGTCGGCACTCCGGTGATCTCGGTTCCGGGCGCCGAGGGCGACGTCGCCTTCTTCGGCCCGGTCGTGACCCCGACCCCGCGCGGCGACGCCGCGGCCCGGCTGTGGGACGGCACCCTGCTCGTCGCCTCCACGCCCGGCTTCTACGAGATCAAGCGGACCCGTACGAAGGGCCCGTCCTTCGAGTAGTCCGTCGGTCCGGACCGTTGCACACAGAAGACCCCCGCGAGTCACGTCCTCGCGGGGGTCTTCTGCTGGACACGCCCGCCGGTGAAGGTTGAGAAGACGATCACGAGGCGGACGGGCTTGTGCTGCGATCAGCCCTTGGCGGGGATCAGCAGCGGGGTGTTCGCCTTGGCGTCGGCGTAGCGCCTGGACACGTCCTGCCAGTTGACGACGTTCCACATCGCCTCGATGAAGTCCACCTTCTGGTTCTTGTACTGCAGGTAGAAGGCGTGCTCCCAGGCGTCGAAGACCAGGATCGGGGTGCTGGCCACGCCCACGTTGCCCTGGTGGTCGTAGACCTGCTCGACGACCAGACGGCCGCTGACGGGCTCGTACGCGAGCACGCCCCAGCCGGAGCCCTGGGTGGCGGAGGAGGCGAAGGTCAGCTGCTTCTTGAACTTCGCGAAGGAGCCGAAGGACTCGGTGATCGCGTCGGCCAGGTCGCCCAGGCCGTCCGCGGCGGTGGGCTCGCCGCCGCCCTCACCGGTCTTCGGGCTGGCCATGTTGTGCCAGTAGATGCTGTGCAGGATGTGGCCGGAGAGGTGGAACGCGAGGTTCTTCTCGAGGCCGTTGAGGGCGCCCCAGTTCTCCTTGTCGCGCGCCTCTGCCAGCTGCTCCAGCGTGTTGTTGGCGCCCGTGACGTAGGCCGCGTGGTGCTTGTCGTGGTGCAGCTCGATGATCTGCGGGTTGATCACCGGCTCCAGCGCCGCGTAGTCGTAGGGAAGTTCAGGAAGCGTGTAGATGGCCATGCGTGTTATCCGGTCCCCTCAGCGTGCCAACTGCTTATTGCAATCAATGCGCAACTGCACGCTAGCAGTATCTATTCCGACTCACACGTAAGGGTCGCCTCTGTGGAACGCAGGCGGGCCCCGTGCGCACGCACGGGGCCCGCCTGCGGTGGAGCGTGGGTCAGCGCGCGGCCGCCGCGCGGCGCTGCACGAGGTATCCGGTCACCGCGAGGGCGACGGTCAGTCCGCCGGTGAAGACCACCTGGACCCGGGTGTCCTCGCCCAGTGCCATCAGCACCAGGACCCCAGCCACCCCGGCCAGCGCCACCCAGGTGAGGTGGGGGAAGCCCCACATCTTCACGACGAGCTTCTCGGGGGCCTCCCGCTCCAGCCGCCGGCGCAGCATCAACTGGGAGACGGCGATGAAGCCCCAGACGACGAGGATGACCCCGCCGACCATGTTGAGCAGCCAGGCGAACAGGGTGTCCGGGTACCAGTAGGACAGCAGCACGGTGACGAAGCCGAAGCCGCAGGAGGCGAGCACCGCCCGGCGCGGCACCCCGCCGGAGACCTTGCCCAGCCCCTCGGGGCCCTGGCCGCGGGAGACGAGGGAGTAGGCCATGCGCGAGGAGCCGTAGATGTTGGCGTTCATCGCGGACATCAGGGCGATCAGGATGACCACGTTCATGATCTCGCCGGCGGCCGGGATGCCCAGGTGGTCCAGGGTGGCGGCGTACGGGCCGTCCGCCGTGACCGCCGGGTCGTTCCACGGCAGCAGGGTGACGATGACCAGCATGGAGCCGACGTAGACGATCGCGATCCGCCACATGGTGGTCCGCACGGCCTTGGCCACGCCCGCGACGGGGTTCTCGGACTCGGCGGCCGCGATGGTCACCGTCTCCAGCCCGCCGTACGCGACGACCGAGGCCAGCAGTCCGACCAGCAGCCCGTCCACCCCGTGGGGCAGCAGGCCGCCGTCGTGGAGCAGGTTGGCGGTACCGGGGGAGGCGGTGCCGGGCAGCAGGCCGAGGACGGCCAGGACGCCCAGGCCCAGGAAGAGTGCGATCGCGCCGATCTTGAGGGCGGCGAACCAGAACTCGAACTCGCCGAAGTTCGAGACGGCGGCCAGGTTGGAGCCGCAGAACACCGCCATGAAGACCAGCACCCACATCCAGGAGGGAGTGCCCGGGAACCAGCCCGTCATGATGTGCGCCGCGCCGATGCCCTCGATGGCCACGCCCACGCAGAGCAGCGTCCAGAACATCCAGCCGGCGGTGAATCCCGCCCAGGGGCCGATCGCCCGCTCCGCGTGGACCGAGAAGGATCCGGAGGCGGGGTTGGCGGCGGACATCTCGCCGAGCATCCGCATCACGAACATCACGAGCAGCCCGGACGCGGCGTACGCGAGCACGATCGAGGGGCCCGCGGCGGCGATGCCGGCGCCGGAGCCCACGAAGAGCCCGGCGCCGATGACCCCGCCGAGGGCGATCATCGAGAGGTGGCGCTGCTTGAGCCCGTTGCCGAGCGGGGAGCCGGCGCCGGTCTGCGGCGGTTCGAGGGGTGTCAGGGTGCTCTGGCTCATTGGGGTGTGCCTGTCCGGTGTGCGGGGGGACGTGATGAGGTGCCCCAGTCTCACCTCTGTCCGATCTTCGGATGGTTGATGTCCGATATGCGGACGGCCGGATGACCGGCCGTGATCATCCCCGTACGCTGCCGACAGGACGCGGTGACACGACGACAGGGGGACCCGGTGGACGAACGCATGGACCACGGCATACGGGAACTGGCAGCCACGGGCCGGGGGGTGCTCGTCACCGGGGCCTCGCGGGGCATCGGTCGGGCCATCGCCACGGCCTTCGCCGAGCGGGGCGACCGGGTGGCGGTGCACTGCACGGTCCGGCAGGCGGACGCCGAGCGGACCCTCGCGGAACTGCCGGGCGGAGGCCACGTCCTCGTCAGCGGCGACCTCACCGACCCGGCCCGGGTGGAAGCCGTCGCGGCCGAGACCGAGGAGGCGCTCGACGGCATCGACGTCCTCGTGAACAACGCCGCCGTGATGCTCGCGCACCCGCTGGCCACCACCTCGTACGCCGACTGGCAGGAGGCCTGGCGGCAGACGGCCGCCGTGAACCTCTTCGCCCCGGCCAACCTCACCCACTGCGTCGCCCGCCGCATGATCGCCGGTCGGCGGGAGGGCCGCGTCGTCAACATCGGCTCGCGCGGGGCGTTCCGCGGCGAGCCCGACCACCCCGCCTACGGCGCCACCAAGGCGGCCCTGCACGCACTCGGCCAGTCCCTCGCCGTCTCCCTGGCCCCGCACGGCATCGCCGTGGCTTCCGTGGCGCCCGGCTTCGTGGCCACCGAGCGGGTCGCCGCGACGCTGGAAGGGGAGGAGGGCGAGCGGATCCGGTCGCAGAGCCCCTTCGGCCGGGTCGGCACCCCGCAGGAGGTCGCCGCCGCCGTGCTGCACCTGGCCTCGCCCGCCGCGCGCTGGAGCTCGGGCACCGTGCTCGACGTCAACGGAGCCTCGTACCTGCGCACCTGACGCGCGAAGGCCCCCCGCGCCGGGTGCGCGGGGGGCCTTCGGACGGCCTCGGGCCGGTGGCCGGTCAGGACTTCTGGATGCGCCGCTCCCGTACGAAGGCCACCACGAGGACGAGGGCCGCCGCACCCGTGGACCACAGCAGCTGCGGCCGGGCCGAGTCGTCGAACAGCATCAGGACCAGCACCGCCGCCATCCCGATCAGCGCCGCCCAGGTCGCGTACGGGAACAGCCACATCGGCAGGGTCAGCCTCTCCGGCATGTCCCGCTCGATGATCCGGCGCAGCTTCAGCTGGGAGACCGCGATCAGCGCCCACACGAACAGCAGCACCGCGCCGACCGCGTTGAGCATGTAGAGGAAGATCGTGTCCGGCCACAGCAGGTTCAGCACCACCGACACGAAGCCGAAGGCCACCGACGCGAACACCGCGCGCCGCGGCACGCCGCCGCCCGAGACCTTCAGCAGCGACTTCGGCGCCTCGCCGCGCTCGGCCAGCGAGAAGACCATGCGCGAGGAGCCGTACAGGTTCGCGTTGAGCGCCGACAGCAGGGCCACGAACACCACGATGTTCATGATCTGGCCGGCTGCCGGGATACCGATGGAGTCGAGGACGGCGACGTACGGGCTCTGACCCGGCTCCAGCGAGTCCCACGGCAGCAGGGTCACGATGACCACCATCGAGCCGACGTAGAAGAACAGGATGCGCCACACCGCGCTGCGCACCGCGCGGGACACCGACCGGGCCGGGTCGTCGGACTCGGCGGCCGCGATGGTGACGACCTCCAGGCCGCCGAAGGCGAAGATGACGGCGAGCATGCCCGCGACCACGCCGCCGAAGCCCTCGGGGAAGAAGCCGCCCTGACCGGTGAGGTTGGCCGTGCCGACCGGATCCGTGTCCGGGAGCACGCCGAAGATCGCGAGGGTGCCGAGGATCAGGAAGAGCACGATCGCGCCGACCTTGAGGGCGGCGAACCAGAACTCGAACTCGCCGAAGTTCTTCACCGCGGCCAGGTTGCTCACGGTGAAGACCACCATGAACAGCAGCACCCAGACCCACTGGTCGATCGAGGGCACCCAGCCGTTCGCGATCTTCGCCGCGCCGGTGGCCTCCACGGCCAGCACCACGACCAGCAGGAACCAGTACAGCCAGCCCGCCGAGAAGCCGGCCCAGCGGCCGAGCGCCTTCTCCGCGTAGACCGAGAAGGAGCCGGAGGCGGGCATCGCGGCCGACATCTCGCCGAGCGCCCGCATCACGAGCATCGCGAGGACGCCCGCGAGCAGGTAGGAGCAGATGATCGCGGGACCGGCGATGCCGATGCCGGCTCCGGAGCCGACGAAGAGCCCGGCGCCGATCACGCCGCCCAGGCCCAGCATGGTCAGGTGGCGCTGCTTGAGGCTGTGGCTCAGTGGTTCCGCGGGCAGGTCGCCCGTGGGGTGAGGTGCTTCTTCCAGGCGCTCACGCATGAAGGGTGCTCGTGCTCTCGTTCGGGCCCAGCGGCGGTGGGAGCCCCGCGTCAGAATTGGCGGGATCCTACAGTCTGGCTGAGCAGCGGTCATTCGTGCAAAACGGACGTGCTATCTGATGTTCCTCGTGATGAGGATCACTCCGACTCGGGTGTGAAGCATCGGGTTTGTGAAATCCCCACCAAAGCAGGGAGTGCCGCTTTGTCTCGGGCGGCGGTGGGGCAGCGGGAGGGCGCGCACTAGCGTCGGTGATCGTCCTGCCACCCCCACCCCGTGGAGCCTCCCGATGAGCACTGCCTCCGTCTCCCTCCGGCCCGGCGCCGTCCTCGCCGATCTGCTGCCCGCGAGCCGCGTCCGCGACATCGCGCTCGTCGTCGGCGGCGCCGCGCTCACCGGGCTGGCCGCCCAGATCGCCGTTCCCGTTCCAGGCTCCCCGGTTCCCGTCACCGGCCAGACCTTCGCCGCGCTGCTCGTCGGTACCGCGTTCGGTGCCCGCCGCGGCTTCCTCTCGCTGGCGCTGTACGCCCTCGTCGGCATGGCCGGCGTGCCGTGGTTCGCGGGCGGGACCTCCGGCGCGGGCGGTGCTTCCTTCGGCTACGTGCTCGGCATGCTGCTCGCCGCCACCGTCGTCGGCGCCCTCGCCCGGCGCGGCGCCGACCGCTCGGTCCTGCGCATGGCCGGCGCGATGGTGCTGGGCTCGGCCGTGATCTACGCGGTGGGAGTGCCGTACCTGATGGCCGCCACCGGGATGTCCCTCGGTGTCGCCGTCGCGAAGGGCCTGGTCCCGTTCCTGATCGGCGACGCCCTCAAGGCCGCGCTGGCCATGGGCGCCCTGCCGGCCGTCTGGAAGCTGATCGGCCGCCGCGGCTGACCGGACGGTCCCCGGCTGAGCAGTCTGCACAACGTGCCGGAGCCCGGCCCGCCATCACTGGCGGGCCGGGCTCCGGCGTACGTACGGGTCCAAGGGGTCAGCCCTGCAGCGCCCGCTTGCGGCGGAAGTCCAGCACCACGCCGACGAGCACGACCACGCCGGCCACCAGGGTGGACAGGGTGACGACCTCGCGGTTGGCGTCGTCCACGAACATGTAGCCGATCACGAACATGATCAGTGCGGCGGTGGCCCAGGTCAGCCACGGGAAGAGCCACATCTTCACGGTCAGCTTCTCCGGGGCCTCGCGGACGAGGATCCCGCGCATCTTCAGCTGGGTGAAGCAGATCACCAGCCAGACGAAGAGCGCGATGGCACCCGAGGAGTTCAGCAGGAAGTTGAAGACCGTGTCCTTGAAGGCGTAGTTGAAGTAGACGGCGACGAAGCCGAAGACCGTGGAGCCCAGGATCGCGGCCACCGGCACGCCGCGGGAGTTGACCTTGGCGAACGCCTTGGGGGCGTCGCCGCGCTCACCGAGCGAGAAGGCCATGCGGGAGGCGGTGTAGAGGCCCGAGTTCAGGCAGGACAGCACGGCGGTCAGGACGATGACCTCCATGATCGTGCCGGCGTGCGCGATGCCGATCGAGTCCAGGGCGGCGACGTACGAGCCCTTCTCGGTGATCGACTTGTCGTTCCACGGGAGCAGGGTCAGCACGATGAAGATCGAGCCGAGGTAGAAGACGCCGATCCGCCAGATGACGGAGTTGGTGGCCTGGGTGACCGCCTTGCGGGGGTTCTCCGACTCGCCGGCCGCCAGGGTGACGATCTCGCTGCCCATGAAGGAGAAGACGACCATCAGCACGCCGGTGAGGACCGCGCCGTAGCCGTTGGGGAAGAAGCCGCCCGCGTCGGTCAGGTGCGCGAAGCCCGCGCCCGGGTTGTCCGAGCCCGGCAGCAGACCGAAGACGGCCAGCATGCCGACGATCACGAAGGCGCCGATGGCGACGACCTTGATGCCCGCGAACCAGAACTCGAACTCACCGTAGGAGGCGACCGAGCCGAGGTTGGTGACGGTCAGCACCGCCATCACGATCAGCGCCCAGCCCCACTGCGGGACGGCCGGGATCCAGCTCTCCAGGATGGCGGCACCGGCGGTGGCCTCCACGGCGAGCACGACGACCCAGAAGAACCAGTAGAGCCAGCCGATGGAGAAGCCGGCCCAGCGGCCGAGCGCCCGGTCGGCGTAGGCGGAGAAGGAGCCCGAGTTCGGGCTGGCGGCGGCCATCTCGCCCAGCATCCGCATCACGAAGACGACCATCGCGCCGACCAGCGCGTAGGAGATCAGGATGGCGGGACCGGCCTTGGCGATACCGCCACCGGAGCCGACGAAGAGGCCGGCGCCGATGACGCCGCCGATGGCGATCATGGACAGGTGGCGGTTCTTGAGACCGGCCTTCAGACCATCGGAGGGCTGTCCCTCACCGGGGTTACCGGTGGGGTTGCCTTCTTTCTGGAGGGTCGTCGTGGAGCTCATGGACGGATCCTTAGGTTCTCGGGTTGCGAGCCCCGGCATTCAAACCTGAGAAGAACGCAGGACGGAAGACCTCAATCCGGATCGTTGTGTTTGGACGAACGCCCCGGACCGAGGTCCTGCCGTGTCCCATCTGGGCTCTTTGGGTTTACTTGAGCTTTAGAAGTGATTTACGCGACACCCCCTGCGGGCCGCCCGGCCGCTTCGTGCCACACTCGTCCCATGCGCGTGTACCTCGGATCCGACCATGCCGGCTTTGAGCTCAAGAACCACCTGGTGGACTGGCTCAAGAACAACGGCCACGAGCCCGTCGACTGTGGGCCCCACATCTACGACGCGGTGGACGACTACCCGCCGTTCTGCCTCCGCGCGGCGCAGAAGACCGCCGCGGACGCCGGCAGCCTCGGCATCGTGATCGGCGGCTCCGGCAACGGCGAGCAGATCGCCGCGAACAAGGTCAAGGGCATCCGCGCCATCCTCGCGTGGAGCGTCCAGACCGCCGAGCTGGGCCGCGAGCACAACAACGCCAACGTCATCTCCGTCGGCGGCCGCATGCACACCCGGGACGAGGTCGTCAGCTTCATCGACGCCTTCCTGAAGACGCCGTACTCCGACGAGGAGCGGCACACCCGCCGCATCGAGATGCTCTCCGCCTACGAGCAGACCGGCGAGCTCCCCCCGATCCCGGCCCACCACCCGCAGGGCTGATCCCGCTCCCGGCCGTGCCGCTCCCTCCGGGGGTGGCACGGCCGTTTTCATTCTTCTCAGGAGTCCGCCGTGCCCGAGGGGCATACGATCCACCGCCTCGCCCAGGACCACACCGAGCGGTTCGCCGCACGCCCGGTCCGCGTGAGCAGCCCCCAGGGCCGCTTCGCCGAGAGCGCGGCCCTGCTCGACGGGCGCGCACTGGAGGGCGCGGAGGCGCACGGCAAGCACCTCTTCCTCGAACTGGGCGACGCCTGGATCCACATCCACCTCGGACTCTTCGGCAAGCTCGGCTTCGGCCCCGCGCCGGCGCCGCCCGCGACCGACACGGTCCGGCTGCGGCTGCTGAACGAGGAGCACTACGCCGACCTGCGCGGACCCACCGCCTGCGCACTGATCGGTGAGGGCGAGAAGAAGGCGATACACGAACGGCTCGGCCCCGACCCGCTGCGGCCGGACGACGACCCCGACCGGGCCTGGGCCCGGATCTCGCGGTCCCGCACCACCATCGCCGCCCTGCTGATGGACCAGAAGATCGTCGCGGGCATCGGCAACGTCTACCGCGCCGAGGTTCTCTTCCGGCACGGCATCGACCCGTACCGGCTCGGCAAGGACCTCACCCGCGCCGAATGGGACGCCATGTGGGCGGACCTGGCCGCGCTGATGCGCGAGGGCGTGCGCAACAACCGCATCGACACCGTCCGCGACGAGCACCTGCCCGAGGTCATGGGCCGGCCGCCGCGGGTGGACGACCACGGCGGCGAGGTGTACGTCTACCGCAGGGCGAACCTGCCCTGCCACATCTGCGGGAGCGAGATCCGCACCGCCGATCTCGCCGCCCGCAACCTCTTCTGGTGCCCGGCCTGCCAGCAGCGCTAGGCCCGCCCCGGCCCCCGCACTAGAAGCCGTGCGGGAGCCACGGGGCCACGTCCCCGGCGAAGGCGCGCGAGGCCTCCGTCAGGGCGCCCGGGCGCAGTTCGCGCACGAACCCCGCCGCGGCGAGCGAGGTGAGGGTCGACCCGCCCAGGTACGCCGACCCGAGCTCCCGGACCGACAGCTCCAGGTCCGCCGGCTCCTCGGTCCGCGTGCAGCGCGCGGCGCCCTTGCCGTCGGCGAACAGCCGCCACCGCCCCGCGTTCCACGGGCAGAAGAGGTCCTCGACCTCCAGGACCACGTCCATGGGAGCCCCGTACGTCCGCGCCTCCAGCGCCGCCGCCAGGTCCACCAGCCGTACGTGCAGCGAGTCCCGCACCCGCGGCTGCGACCTCCGTATGTCCGTGACCAGGTGCAGCACCGGATCGTCCACCGGCCGCCGGGACGCCCGTACGCTCCAGGTCAGGTCGATCGAGAAGAGGAAGCGCCACAGCGCCGCGCACGCCGCCGGGTCCAGCGCGTCGAGGTCGCTCACCTCGACCTTGCCGTCCGAGCCGGACCGGTCCCAGTCCGCCCTCACCCGGTAGCGGGCGTACCCGACCACCTCGCCGTCCGCCCGCTCGGCGACCACGCACTTCAGCGGTGACGAACCGGAGCGCTGTTCGGCCGGGTCCAGCAGCGGCTGCCCCTCCCACCCCGGCTGCCGGGCCGGCATGCCCGGCCGCCGCGGGACCAGCGCCGCGTACACCCGCTCGCAGTCGGCCAGCGCCTCCCGCGGGTCGGCGAGGCGCAGCCGCACCTCCTCCGTCCCCGGCGGCACGGAGAGCCGTACCCGCGTCTTGTCCATGTCCACTTCCAGGGCGTACGTCGCCGTGCCGTAGCCGAACCGCCCGTAGATCGCCGGATCCGAGGCCGTCAGCACGGCGAGCGGTTCACCACCCGCCCGGACGTCGTCCAGCTGCCGGCGCATCAGGGAGCTGAGCACCCCGCGCCGGCGGTGGGTGGGGGAGACGCCCACCATCGTGACGCCGGCGGCGGGGACGATCGCCCCGCCCGGCACGGAGAGCCGGAAGCTGAAGGCGGCGGCCGAACCGACGCACGCGGCGCCGTCCCAGACGCCGAGGGAGCGTTCCGCTTCCGTCAGCGACTTGTAGAGCTTCCGCTCCTCGGAGGAGTCGGGCACCCCACCGAACGCCAGTTCCAGGTGGTCGTACCAGACATCCCACTCATCAGCCTGTAATACGCGCATCTCAAGAGCCATACGGCCATCCCTATCAGGGCATTCCGTGCGAGTCGAAGTGTTTTCGGGCGCCCGGGGACCCCAGGTCCCGGGGTACCCCTGCGCATCCACAGCCAGGATGGATAGGGTCCCGAAGCAATGGCCGGAGCACGCGTGGAGACCCTCATGGCCCGGATGCGCATGCTGTCGCACCGGGGCCGCACCGCCCTGCGCAAATCCGCGGTCGACTACTTCCGCGGCGACGCCTCCGACTGGCTCGCCTTCGCCGGGCTGCTCCTGACCGTGCCCGCCATCGCCTGCGGCACGATGATGCTGCCGGTCTGGTTCTCGCCCTCGGCGCTCGTCCTGCCGATCGTGGCCGGCGGGCTGCTGCTGCGCCCCGCCAGCCTGCTCGGCCTGTACGCCGCCTCCGCGGCCGCACTGATCGTCGAGGCCCTCGTGCTCGGCCCCTACACCCAGGGCCCGGCGCGCGTCACCCCCGGAACCGTCCTCGTCGTCGCCGCCTGCGGGTTCTTCGGACTGGTCATCGCCCAGTTCCGCAGCCGCGTCGGCGTTCCCTGGCGGCGCGGCGGCACCATGCTCTTCGACCTGCGCGAGCGGATCCGCGTCCAGAGCAAACTGCCCGCCCTGCCGCGCGGCTGGCACCGCGAGATGGCCCTGCGCCCGGCCGGCGGCCAGTCCTTCTCCGGCGACTTCGTCGTCGCGGCCCGCACCAACGGCGGCCGCACCCTGGAGATCGTCCTGACCGACGTCTCCGGCAAGGGCATGGAGGCCGGCTCCCGGGCCCTGCTGCTGTCCGGAGCCTTCGGCGGACTGCTCGGCGCCCTGCCCCCGCACGGCTTCCTGCCCGCCGCCAACGGCTACCTGCTCCGCCAGGACTGGGACGAGGGCTTCGCCACCTCCATCCACCTCGTCCTCGACCTGGAGACCGGCGACTACGAACTCCTCTCGGCCGGCCACCTCCCCGCCCTCCAGCTCTGCGCGGGCTCCGGCCGCTGGCAGGAGAAGTCCGGCGAGGGCCCGCTGCTCGGCGTCTACGACGGCGCCGAATTCACCCCCGCCCGCGGGAACCTCCGCCCCGGCGACGTCCTGATGCTCTTCACCGACGGCCTCGTCGAGACCTCCGACCGCGAGATCAGCGAGGGCATCGACCGCCTCACCGGCGAGGCCGACCGCTACGTCGCCTCCGGCTGGGAGGGCGCCGCCTGGCACCTCATCGAAAAGGTCGCCAAGGACGTCAACGACGACCGCGCCCTGCTGCTCATCCGCCGCTCCGCCTGACCGGGCCCCGTGGAGGCGGCCACCCGGTCGGCGACCTCGGACACGGTCAGCCGGTCGGTGGCCAGGTGCTGCGCGAACTCCAGCGCGCGCAGTGCCTCCAGGCACCCGTCCAGCCGGGACACCGCGAAACTCTCCCGCTTCAGCCCGCGGCCCAGCCCCCGCTCGCGCAGCCGCCGCAGCACCGTCTCCCGCTGCGCCAGCAGCGCGAAATGCCGTACGTCGTGTCCGTGTTCCCGCAGCCGCCCCCCGGTCTGCGTGAAATGGGCCGGCTCGGTGACCGTCATCGGCACCAGCACCACGCCCGGACGCCGCCGCGCCGCGAGGTCCAGCACCTCGAACACTCCCTGGCGCCAGGCCGTCAGGTCCTGGAAATCGCCGCGCAGCGCGGGCGGCAGCGTCCGGTGCAGCCCGAACCCGACGTGCTCGGGATCGCACACGACGCTGCCCGGCAGCCGCCGGTGCATCTCGTACGCCGTCTGCGTCTTGCCGCCCCCGAAGGGCCCGTTGAGCCAGACGATCACCGGGCCGCCGCCGTCCACGGGCCGATCCCCAGCTTCCTGGTGTTCCCGAGGTCGAACGGCCGGGCCAGCCGCAGCCACAGCCGGGGCGCTCCGGGGCGGGGTGCGATCTCCAGGACCGGCACCGTCGTGGCCGGCACCGTCGCGTCGGTGACGAGGTTGCGCCACACCACCGACCACGACGCGGCCTGTCCGGGCGCGAGCGTCATCCGCCGCGGGGCCGCGTCGATGTTCGGCACGCCCGTGGTGATTCCCGCCGCGCCGTGCTCCACCGTGACCTCCAGCGGATCGTTGAGGCCGTCCCGCAGCGACACCTCCGGGTAGCCCTCCAGCGCATACGGCTCCGTACCGCAGTTGACCAGCTGGAAGCCTTCCACCCGCAGCCCCATCGCCGCGTCCCCGCCCGTCTCGACGAGCCTGACCCCGCCCTCGGGGCACTTCTCGTCCGGCTTCGCCTCCGGGGCGGGCGAGTTCCGGTTCGGCCGCGCCCCCGTGCCCGGCGTGGCGTCCGGTTCCGCGCCCGGCTGCGCGGACCCGGCCCGCGGCCCGAAGGCCGGCCCCGGCGCGGCCCGCGGCGCCGGCGGCGTACTGCACCCCGCCACGCCCGCCAGCACCCCCGCGACGACCACGCCCCTGACAACGCCACCCGTCCACCGCTTCGCGATCATCCGCCGAGCCTACGACGGTGCGTGCCGCCATCGGGGGCGGGAGCGGGCCACCCGGCCGGTCGGCCCGTCCGCGCCGCCGGCACGTGGGTCGCACCCGTGACCCGGCGGGCCCCGCCAGGTCACGGCAGGCGGGCAGTTCCCCGCGTTCGGCCGGCCCGGCGGCGACACGTGGGCCAATCCGCGCGGATTGGCCCGCCCCGGCAGGGCGTGGCCCGCCTACCGTGCCCCCATGGACCGCACGCTCGCCGCCGACCTCGCCCGGCTTCCCGACCTCCTCGACGCCACCCGCCGCGCCGCCGCCGACACCCTCGCGTCCCTGGACGAGCGGCCCGTCGTACCGCCCGCAGGCAAGCCCCTCGACCCCGAGCCGCTCCCGGAGCACGGCACCGGCGCGGACGCCGCCCTCGCCGCCTTCCGCGAGCGCTGGGAGCCGCGGCTGTCGGCCTCCGCCGGCCCCCGCTACCTCGGCTTCGTCACCGGCGGAGCCACTCCCGCCGCCCTCGCCGGGGACTGGCTCACCGCCGCCCACGACCAGAACTCCAACTCCGCCCTCGACGGCGCCGGCCAGGACCTCGAACGCGAGACCACCGGATGGCTCCGCGACCTCTTCGGCCTCTCCGCCGCCCACACCGGCACCTTCGTCTCCGGCGCCACCATGTCCAACACCACCGGCCTCGCCATCGCCCGCGAATGGCTCGGCGAACGCCTCGGCGTCTCGCCGGCCGAGGACGGCGTCGCCGCCCTGGGCACGGTCCGCGTACTGTCCGGCGCCCCGCACTCCTCGATCGGCAAGGCCCTCTCAGTCCTCGGCCTGGGCCGGAGCTCCCTCGTCACGGTCCCGACCCTGCCCGGTCGCGAGGCCGTGGACCCGGCCGCCCTGGACCGCGCGCTGGCCGACACGCCCGGCCCGGCCGTCGTCGTCGCCAACGCGGGCACCGTCAACACCGTCGACTTCGACGACCTCCCGGCCGTCAACGCCCTCCGCGACCGGCACGACTTCTGGCTGCACACCGACGCCGCCTTCGGCGCCTTCGCCGCCCTCTCCCCGGACCACGCCCACCTCGCCGCCGGACTCGACGCCTCCGACTCCGTCTGCGTCGACCTGCACAAGTGGCTCAACGTCCCCTACGACAGCGCCGTCCAGTTCAGCCGCCGGCGCGATCTGCAGGCCCGCGTCTTCCAGAACTCCGCCGCCTACCTCGGCCCCCTCGGTGACCACCCCGACCTCGTCCACCTCACCCCGGAGAACTCCCACCGGCTGCGCGCGCTGGCCGCCTGGTTCACGCTCCGCGCGTACGGCCGCGAGGGTCACCGGGAGATCGTCGAACGCGACATCGCCTGCGCCCGCGCGCTGGGCGCCGCACTGGAGGCGGACCCCGCCTTCACCCTCCTCGCCCCGGTCCGCCTCAACGTCGTCTGCTTCACCCTCGCCGAGGCCCCCACCGCGGCCCGGCTGACCGCCCTGCGCGAGGCGGCGGGCGCCGAGGTCTTCGTCACTCCTACCGTGTACGGGGGAACCGCGGGCCTGCGCGCCGCGTTCTCCAACTGGCGTACGACGGAAGCGGATGCACGCCGGGCCGCGGAAGCCCTCGGCGCAGCGGCAAGGGAGATCGCATGACGGACAGCCCCCTGACCCTCATCGAGGTGGAGGCCCTCGCGCGCACCGCGCACGAAGGCCAGACCGACAAAGCCGGCCGGCCCTACGCCGAGCACCTCGCGGCCGTCGCAGAAGGGGTCCGCCTGCGCGGCGGCACCCCCGAACAGCAGGCGGCGGCCTGGCTCCACGACTCCATCGAGGACGAGGCCCTCAGCCTCACCTGGCTGGATTCCGCCGCCCTGCCCCAGTCGGTGAAGGACATCGTCCTCGCGGTCACCAAGCGCCCCGGCGAACCGGTCGAGCAGTACACGGCCCGCATCCTCGGCACCCCCGGCGCCCTCCTCGTCAAGGAGGCCGACCTCGCGCACAACGCCGACCCCGTACGCCTTTCCGTACTGGACGGCCCCACGCGCGAGCGGCTGTCCGCGAAGTATGCGTATGTCCGTTCCCTGCTGGGCCTCACCGCTCCATGACCCGGGCGCCGCGCCCGAAACATGCCCGGCGCACATGTGGTTGGAGGAAACGGAACCCGGGCGATTCGTCACGGGACGGATAGCCGGGGCCCGTTGGTGGGAGGATGGTCCATATGGGGGTGTGCCTGGCCGTGCGCCCCGGGCCGACCAGGGGACGACCGAAGGTGTGATCAGTAGTGGCCATTTCGCTGTCAGTGGTGGTTCTGTTGGCGGTCATCCTGGTGGTGCTGATCCGCGGCAACCACATCAAGACAGGTCCCGCCATCGTCGCGGCCCTCTTCGGTTTCTTCCTGGCGTCCAGCTCCATCGCGGACGACGTGAACCGTTTCCTCAACTCCCTCGCGACGATGATCGCGAACATCAAGCTCTGAACGGCCCCGGCCGCCCGAGGTGCGGGCGGCGTGGGGTCAGCCCAGCGGGCCCCGGGTCGCCTTGGCGCGGCGGAAGGCCTCGTCGCAGGTTCGGCCGGAGCGGGTGGCCACCAGGGAAAGGGTGTCGAGGAGCCCGCCGTTGGTGAACTGCAGCCGCCAGGAACCGCTGGTCAGGGCCACCGTCGGAGCGGGCCCGCCCTGGCGGGCCGTGACCTGCCAGCCGCGTTCCTCCAGGGCGGTTTCGAGGGCCGCGAGCCGGCCGTCGTCGGCGGGGCCGTCGCCCGTCCAGTCCGCGATGCAGTCGGCGAGCTCCCCCTCCTCGGCGGGGGACGCGGCACCCGGGGTGAGCCCGGCCGCGGTGGCGGCGGCCGCGAGTTCGGCCGCGACCGTGCCGCGCGAGGGGTCGCCCCCGCCGCGAGCCGGGACCTTCGCGCCCGCAGGTTCGCGGATCCAGCCGTCCGCGTAGCCCTCCTCGGCGGAGCCAGGACGGCCCCGCCGACGGCGAGGACGCCCGCCAGCACAGCGACCCCCGCGGCAGCCGCCCACGCGGCCCCGCTCCTCGTCTTGCCCACGTTCTCCCACCTCTGGGTTCGCGGCCTGCAGGCCCCGGGAACGACGGAGGGCCAGATCGAGGAAACATCCTCTGACCTGGCCCTTCCGTCTTCAGAGCGGGTGACGGGAATCGAACCCGCGTAGCTAGTTTGGAAGACTAGTGCTCTACCATTGAGCTACACCCGCAACGCGCGCGCCGTAGTCGAGGACCGCGGCACGGACAGCATCCTAGCGGGTCGTAGAGGCGGAGCGCACACCACATCTCGCGCCCACGCCCGGGACCGGCCCGAAACGTATCGGGAAACCCCGCACATCAGAGGGTCTCCGGGCATGTACCCTACGTGTCGCACCGACGGGGTGTGG
This sequence comes from Streptomyces sp. MB09-01, assembly GCF_033794505.1. NCBI lineage: Bacteria > Bacillati > Actinomycetota > Actinomycetes > Kitasatosporales > Streptomycetaceae > Streptomyces > Streptomyces sp. MB09-01. Next base: position 45,734 of record NZ_JARAYQ010000001.1, read on the forward strand.
CGCAGCTTGGTAGCGCGTCCGCTTTGGGAGCGGAAGGTCGTCGGTTCGAATCCGGCCACCCCGACCACCATCAGTGTCCCCTCGGATCTTTCGAGGGCGACCGCAAGATCGCGTTGTGGGCTGATTGCCGCTTGCGGCTACTATGCAAGCTGCGTGCCCGTGTGTCTGATGTACCGGGCCGAAGTCCGCTGAACCGCTGAATCGCAGCGAGACGGCAGATCCCCCAGAAGTCAGCCACAAGGAGACCGAACCGTGAAGAGCGCCGTGGAGACCCTGAACCCGACTCGGGTTCGGCTCACTGTTGAGGTGCCCTTCGAGGAGCTCAAGGACAGCCTCGACGCGGCGTACAAGAAGATCAACCAGCAGGTCACGGTGAAGGGCTTCCGCAAGGGCAAGATCCCGGCCCGCGTCATCGACCAGCGCTTCGGCCGCGGTGCGGTGCTGGAGGAGGCCGTCAACGACGCCCTCCCGAAGTTCTACACCGAGGCCGTCAACGAGGCCGACCTGAACCCGCTGGGCCAGCCCGAGGTGGACATCACGGAGCTGAAGGACGGCGAACTGCTGGCCTTCACCGCCGAGGTCGACGTCCGTCCCGAGATCGAGATCCCGGACTACTCCGGCATCGAGGTCGAGGTCGACGCCGTCGAGGTCTCCGACGAGGACGTCGAGAAGTCGGTCGAGCAGCTGCGCGGCCGCTTCGGCTCCACCAAGGACGTCGAGCGCGCCGCCGCCGAGGGTGACGTCGTCACCATCGACCTGGAGGCCAAGGTCGACGGCGAGGTGCTGCCCGACGGCGTCGCCTCCGACGTCTCGTACACCATCGGCTCGGGCGAGCTCCTCGAGGGCATCGACGAGGCCGTCACCGGCCTGGAGGCCGGTGGCGAGGCCACCTTCACCTCCCAGCTGAAGGGCGGCTCCGCCGAGGGCAAGGACGCCGAGGTCACCGTCAAGGTCACCAAGGTCTCCGCCAAGGAGCTCCCGGAGCTGGACGACGAGTTCGCGCAGATGGCGAGCGAGTTCGACACCCTCGAGGACCTCAAGGCGGACAGCCGCAAGCGCCTCGAGAACATGAAGCAGTACGACCAGGCCACGCAGGCCCAGGAGCGCGTCCTGGAGAAGCTGCTGGAGCTCGTCGAGGTCCCGATCCCCGAGAAGCTCCTCGCGGACGAGGTCCAGACCCGCAAGCACAACCTGGAGCACCACCAGCTCGGCCAGATGGGTCTGACCATCGAGAAGTACCTGGAGTTCCAGGGCAAGACGGTCGAGGAGTTCGACGCCGAGACCTCCGAGCAGGCGATCAAGGGCATCAAGACCCAGTTCGTCCTCGACGCGCTGGTCAACAAGGAGAAGCTGGGCGTCAACCAGGAGGAGCTCACCGAGCACCTCATGCGCCGTGCCCAGTCCTCCGGCATGTCCCCCGACCAGTTCGCCCAGGCGGTCGTCGAGGGTGGCCAGGTTCCGATGCTGGTCGGCGAGGTCGCCCGCGGCAAGGCCCTCGCGGTCGTCGTCGAGGCCGCCAAGGTCGTCGACACCAACGGTGACGTCGTGGACCTGTCCGACGACGAGGACGAGGTCGAGCAGGCCGCCGAGGCCGTCGAGGCCGCCGTCGACGGTGACGACGAGGTCAAGGCCGACGAGGCCAAGTAACACCCCGGGCGAAGCCCACCGAGCAGTGCCCCGAAGGGCCCGGACGCAGCCGCGTCCGGGCCCTTCGGCACGGTGCCCGAAAGGCCCCGGGAGCTTGCGCTCCGAGCGAACAGTTCGGGAAGCGGGATGGCGTTGTCCGACCTGCGCGTTAGGGTCCATGAATACGAGGGCACGTGAGTACCCGGGCGCCGGCGGACTCGTCCGCCCCGGCCGGACCGCGCCCCAGAACGAGACGCTGAGACGGCACATGGCCGTCGGAGACGAGCAGGTGGATACGTGACGAATCTGAAGCCTTACGCCGCGGGTGAGCCGTCCATCGGTGGCGGCCTCGGCGACCATGTCTACAACCGGCTGCTCGGCGAGCGCATCATCTTCCTCGGCCAGCAGGTCGACGACGACATCGCCAACAAGATCACCGCGCAGCTCCTGCTCCTGGCCGCCGAGCCGGAGAAGGACATCTACCTCTACATCAACAGCCCCGGTGGCTCGGTGACGGCCGGCATGGCCGTCTACGACACCATGCAGTACATCCCCAACGACGTCGTGACCATCGGCATGGGCATGGCGGCCTCGATGGGGCAGTTCCTGCTCACCGGTGGCGCCAAGGGCAAGCGCTTCGCCCTGCCGAACACCGACATCCTGATGCACCAGGGCTCCGCCGGCATCGGTGGCACCGCGTCGGACATCAAGATCCAGGCCCAGTACCTGCTGCGCACCAAGCAGCGGATGGCCGAGATCACCGCGTTCCACTCGGGCCAGACCGTCGAGGCGATCATCCGCGACGGTGACCGCGACCGCTGGTTCACCTCGGAGGAGGCCAAGGAGTACGGCCTCATCGACGAGATCATCTCGGCCGCGTCCAACGTTCCGGGCGGCGGCGGCACCGGGGCCTGATCCCGGCACCCCCGTCAGTACACAGCAGCCGACAGCCCGCAGAACGCCACCAGGATGGTGAACACCCAGATGCAGAACAACTTCTCCGCGAGCGGCCTCTACACCGGCCCGCAGGTGGACAACCGCTACGTCATCCCGCGCTTCGTCGAACGCACCTCGCAGGGCGTGCGCGAGTACGACCCGTACGCGAAGCTCTTCGAGGAGCGCGTGATCTTCCTCGGCGTGCAGATCGACGACGCCTCCGCCAACGACGTCATGGCCCAGCTGCTGTGCCTGGAGTCGATGGACCCGGACCGCGACATCTCGATCTACATCAACAGCCCCGGCGGCTCCTTCACCGCGCTGACGGCGATCTACGACACGATGCAGTTCGTGAAGCCGGACATCCAGACGGTCTGCATGGGCCAGGCGGCGTCCGCCGCCGCGGTCCTGCTCGCCGCCGGCACCCCCGGCAAGCGCATGGCCCTCCCGAACGCCCGCGTGCTGATCCACCAGCCGTCCGGCGGCACCGGCCGTGAGCAGCTCTCGGACCTTGAGATCGCGGCCAACGAGATCCTGCGCATGCGCGACCAGCTGGAGACCATGCTGGCCAAGCACTCCACGACGCCGATCGAGAAGATCCGCGACGACATCGAGCGCGACAAGATCCTCACGGCCGAGGACGCGCTCGCGTACGGCCTGATCGACCAGATCGTCTCGACCCGCAAGAACTCCCACTGATCCTTGCTGTCAGTTGGCGTGGAACCGCCGCCGGATTCGGCGATGTGAACCACGTCAAGGGGGCCCCGCACGGGGCCCCCGGCAAGGTACCGTCGGATATGAGGCACCAGGAGCGCTGAACCAGGCGTCTCCCAGGCGAAGGGGAAGCACCTCGTGGCACGCATCGGTGACGGCGGCGACCTGCTCAAGTGCTCGTTCTGCGGAAAGAGCCAGAAGCAGGTGAAGAAGCTCATCGCAGGACCCGGTGTGTACATCTGCGACGAGTGCATCGACCTCTGCAACGAGATCATCGAAGAGGAGCTCGCGGAGACCTCCGAGGTCCGGTGGGAGGAACTCCCCAAGCCCCGTGAGATCTACGAGTTCCTGGAGAGCTACGTCGTCGGCCAGGAGCCGGCGAAGAAGGCCCTCTCGGTAGCGGTCTACAACCACTACAAGCGCGTCCAGGCCGGCGAGAACGGCGGCGCGCAGGGCCGGGACGACGCGATCGAGCTCGCGAAGTCCAACATCCTGCTGCTGGGTCCCACGGGCTCCGGCAAGACGCTGCTCGCGCAGACCCTCGCCCGCATGCTGAACGTCCCGTTCGCCATCGCCGACGCGACGGCGCTGACGGAGGCCGGGTACGTCGGCGAGGACGTCGAGAACATCCTGCTGAAGCTGATCCAGGCCGCCGACTACGACGTCAAGAAAGCCGAGACCGGGATCATCTACATCGACGAGATCGACAAGGTGGCCCGCAAGAGCGAGAACCCGTCGATCACGCGCGACGTCTCGGGCGAGGGCGTCCAGCAGGCGCTCCTGAAGATCCTGGAAGGCACGACCGCCTCCGTCCCGCCGCAGGGCGGCCGGAAGCACCCGCACCAGGAGTTCATCCAGATCGACACGACGAACGTGCTCTTCATCGTGGGCGGCGCCTTCGCCGGCCTCGAGAAGATCATCGAGTCGCGTGCGGGCGCCAAGGGCATCGGCTTCGGGGCGACGATCCGCTCGAAGCGCGAGATCGAGGCCAGCGACCAGTTCCAGGAGGTCATGCCGGAGGACCTGGTGAAGTTCGGGATGATCCCCGAGTTCATCGGCCGCCTCCCCGTGCTGACCTCCGTCCACAACCTGGACCGCGAGGCCCTGCTCCAGATCCTGATCGAGCCGCGCAACGCCCTGGTGAAGCAGTATCAGCGGCTGTTCGAACTCGACGGTGTCGAGCTGGACTTCGAGCGCGAGGCCCTCGAGGCCATCGCCGACCAGGCCATCCTCCGCCAGACGGGCGCGCGCGGCCTGCGCGCCATCATGGAAGAGGTCCTCATGTCGGTGATGTACGAGGTCCCGTCCCGCAAGGACGTCGCCCGCGTGGTCATCACCTCGGACGTGGTCCGCTCCAACGTCAACCCGACGCTGGTCCCGAGGATCGTCCCGAAGGACCAGGGCCCGCACGAGAAGTCGGCGTAGCGGCACCAGGCATTACACAGGAGGGCCGATCCCAGTCGACTGGGATCGGCCCTCCTGGCGTGTGATATCAGCCAAGAAAATACGAAAGTCGGTCGTAAGTTCGATCATTCGTTGAGCCCGTGCTCTTCGGCGAGTTGACTACCGGTCGGTAGGAAACGAACCGCAAGGAGTAGGTACATGAGCAAGGCGCGACGGATCATCGGGATGGCGGCCGCGGCGGCGATGGCAGGTGCGCTTCCTCTGCTCGCTGCGTCGCCCGCGCAGGCCACGTCCGGGGACTGCCAGAACTACATGCGGAACCTGGGCTACAACGTGGGATCCGGTGTCATCGGCGCTTGCGATCTCGGCGAGGGGGGTTTCATCGGCGAGCAGGGCTGTTTCGCCCGGATGATCCAGCTGGGTGTGAAGTACGACGACGCTCGTGAGGCGTGCTACCAGGCGGCGCGTGACTGACGTTATGGCCCAAGGGCCCAGCGCGTGCTGGGCCCTTGCCGTATCAGGCCTTGGTGCGGCTGGTGTTGTACAGCTTCGCAGTCAGCGCGGCCACCTCGTCAAGAGTGCCGCTGCTCCCGCCGAGCACGGCTGCGGCCGGATCGACGGCGTTGATGCCGACCAGCGTCGAGTGGTCGCTCCAGGCGCAGGAGGGGACCTCGACGTCCTTGGGCCCCGTGCTGGCGCCCGGCTTGGTACTGATCATCTTGATGTTGGCGCACTTCATCACGGCGCCCTTGAAACCGGCCGGGGTGAACTCCTTGGGGGAGCCGACCAGTTCGTACTTGAAGCCGAACTTCTCGGTCTCATTGTTGTTGTGGCCGATGCCGGCGTAGTAGCCGTCGATGGCCTTCTCCGGGTCCGAGATATCGCCCCACAGACCGTTGGCTGCGAGCTGCTTGCCCTTGCCGTCCTTGCCGATCTGGTACTTGACGGTCGCATTGTGCGGGTTCTTCACGCCGAGTGCCTCGGCCCTGGCCTTCCCCTCACCGGTGACGGGGGCGTCCGCAGAGGGAGCGCCGGAGGCGTCCGGAGCCTTCTGGTAGCTGTCGACCGAGGCGGGGTAGGCCAGCTTGTAGCCCTTGGTGTCGGCCGCGATGGCGCTGCCCGCGCCGTCGCCCTGCGTGAAGTACCAGCCGGCGCCCGCGACGACCGCGACCGCCACGACCACGCCGATGATCACGCCGGCCTTGGACTTCTTCGGCGGCTGGCCGCCGTACGGGGCCTGCTGCGGGTAGCCGTACGCCGGCGTCGGCTGCTGCTGCGGGTAGCCCTGCGGCGGGACGCCCGGCTGCTGCGGGTAGCCGTAACCGGGCTGGGGGGCGGGCTGGCCGTACGGACCCGGCGGCGGGGGCTGCTGCCCGTACGGACCGGGCTGCTGGGGCTGCTGCCCGTACGGTCCCGGCTGCTGAGGCTGCTGCCCGTAGGGCCCTGGCTGGTTGTAGCTCATCCCGCGTCCCCCAATGAGGTTGCTTCTCTGTCTGCTTATCCGTTCCACACATCCTGGCGGAAGCCGGTGGCGCCCGGGGCGGCGGGCCCCCTCATTACCGGTTTCATGACTGGACTGTTACGGCCCTAAACTGTGCTCCGTGACCGAGAACACGCAGACACCCAGCAGCCCCAACTCCGAACTGCCGACCCAGTACGCGCCGGCCGAGGTAGAGGGGAAGCTCTACGAGCGCTGGGTAGAGCGTGGGTACTTCGAGGCCGACGCGAAGAGCGAGAAGCCGGCGTACACCATCGTCATCCCGCCGCCGAACGTCACGGGCTCGCTCCACCTGGGCCACGCCTTCGAGCACACGCTGATCGACGCGCTGACCCGCCGCAAGCGCATGCAGGGCTTCGAGACGCTGTGGCAGCCCGGCATGGACCACGCCGGCATCGCCACCCAGAACGTCGTCGAGCGCGAGCTCGCCAAGGAGGGCAAGTCCCGCCACGACCTGGGCCGCGAGGCGTTCGTCGAGCGCGTCTGGCAGTGGAAGGGCGAGTCCGGCGGGCAGATCTCCGGCCAGATGCGCCGCCTCGGTGACGGTGTCGACTGGTCGCGCGAGCGCTTCACGATGGACGAGGGCCTCTCCGAGGCCGTCCAGACCATCTTCAAGAAGCTCTACGACGACGAGCTGATCTACCGCGCCGAGCGCATCATCAACTGGTGCCCGCGGTGCCTCACCGCGATCTCCGACATCGAGGTCGAGTACCAGGACGACGAGGGCGAGCTCGTCTCGATCCGCTACGGCGAGGGCGACGCGTCCATCGTCGTCGCGACCACCCGCGCCGAGACGATGCTCGGCGACACCGCCGTCGCCGTCCACCCGGAGGACGAGCGCTACAAGCACCTCGTCGGCACCGAGATCGAGCTGCCGCTGACCGGCCGCCGCATCCCGGTCGTCGCGGACGAGCACGTCGACCCGGAGTTCGGCACCGGCGCCGTCAAGGTGACCCCGGCGCACGACCCGAACGACTTCGAGATCGGCCAGCGCCACAACCTGCCGAACCTCGCCGTCATGGACGAGCACGCCATCATCACGGCGCACGGCCCCTTCCAGGGACTGGACCGCCTGGAGGCCCGCTCCGCCATCGTCGCCGCGCTGCGCGCCGAGGGCCGGATCGTCGCCGAGAAGCGTCCGTACACCCACTCCGTCGGCCACTGCTCGCGCTGCAAGACCACCATCGAGCCGCGCCTGTCCATGCAGTGGTGGGTCAAGGTCGGTCCGCTCGCCAAGGCCGCCGGTGACGCGGTCCGCGACGGCAAGGTCAAGATCCACCCGCAGGAGATGGAGAAGCGGTACTTCGACTGGGTCGACAACCTCCACGACTGGTGCATCTCGCGCCAGCTGTGGTGGGGCCACCGCATCCCCGTCTGGTACGGCCCGAACGGCGAGGTCGTCTGCGTCGGACCGGACGAGCAGCCGCCGACGGGCGAGGGCTGGCACCAGGACACCGACGTCCTCGACACCTGGTTCTCCTCCGGCCTGTGGCCCTTCTCCACCCTCGGCTGGCCGCAGCAGACCGAGAGCCTCGCGAAGTTCTACCCGAACTCCGTCCTGGTCACCGGCTACGACATCCTCTTCTTCTGGGTCGCCCGGATGATGATGTTCGGCCTGTACGCGATGGACGGCGTCCCGCCGTTCCACACCATCGCCCTGCACGGCATGGTCCGCGACCAGTTCGGCAAGAAGATGTCGAAGTCCTTCGGCAACGCGGTCAACCCGCTGGACTGGATGGACACCTACGGCTCCGACGCGGTCCGCTTCACGCTGGCCCGCGGCGCGAACCCGGGCGTCGACGTCCCGATCGGCGAGGACTGGGTCCAGGCCTCCCGGAACTTCGCCAACAAGATCTGGAACGCCACCCGCTTCGCGCTGATGAACGGCGCCACCATCGAGGGCGAGCTGCCGGCCCCCGAGCAGATGTCGGCGACCGACCGCTGGATCCTGTCGCAGCTCAACAAGACCGTGGCCGAGGTCGACGCCTTCTACGAGGACTACCAGTTCTCGAAGCTGTCGGACTCCCTGTACCACTTCGCGTGGGACGAGGTCTTCAGCTGGTACGTCGAGCTGTCGAAGACGACGTTCTTCGCGGGCGGCGAGCAGGCCCAGGTCTCCGGCCGGGTCCTCGGCGAGGTCCTCGACGTCATGCTGCGGCTGCTGCACCCGGTGGTCCCGTTCGTCACCGAGACGCTGTGGACCACCCTCACCGGCCGTGAGTCCCTGGTGATCGCCGACTGGCCGAACGACAGCGGCTTCCGCGACGAGGCGGCCGAGGCCGAGATCGAACTCGTCAAGGCCGTCGTCACCGAGGTCCGCCGGTTCCGCAAGGAGCAGGGCCTGCAGGACGGCCAGAAGGTCCCGGCCCGCCTGGACCTGACCGGTACGGCGCTGGCCGCCCACGAGGGCGCCATCCGCCAGCTGCTGCGCCTGCAGCCCGAGGGCGATGACTTCAGCGCCACCGCGACCCTGCCGGTCGCCGGCGCCACGGTCGCGCTCGACCTGTCGGGCACGATCGACGTGGCCGCCGAGCGCAAGCGCCTCTCCAAGGACCTCGCGGCCGCGGAGAAGGAGAAGCAGCAGGCCGAGGCGAAGCTCGGGAACGAGGCGTTCATCGCCAAGGCCCCCGACAACGTCGTGGACAAGATCAAGGGCCGGCTCGCCAAGGCCGAGGCGGACATCGCGCGGCTCCAGGCCCAGCTGGACGCGCTGCCCGCCGCCTAGCGGTCCGTAGGCGAAGGCAAGAAGGCGAAGGCCCCCGCACCGTCGGTCGGTGCGGGGGCCTTCGCCTCATGCGTTCCCCGTGCGGGGGACGGTCTCACAGGAGGCGGGTGCCGAACTCCGCCAGGTGCTGCGCGACGAGGGATGCCGGGACCTCCAGCCTGTCCGAAGTGCCCTAAATCACTCAGTCTTCGGTCCCGGCTGATCCGATCCGATCCGCCGACCCCGGAAGATGGAGGGCATGCGCGTCCAGCCCGTCGTCCCGGCGTACCACCGGTGGGTGGCCTCCGGCCGCCGGCTCGCCGAGGGCTGGGCCGGGTCGCCGCGCGCACTGGACGTGCTCACGGGGCTGAGCTGCCTCGGCCTGATGGCCCTCGACCTGCCGGGACTCGCCGCCGCCGACAACTCGCTGAGCGGGCCCGCGGCCGCCGTCGTGCTCGCCGTGGGGTGCGCGAGCCTGCTGGTGCGCCGCCGTACGCCCTGGATCTCGTACCTGGCCGCGCTGCTGTTCATCGGGTGGCTGCACGAGCTGACCCTGATCCAGTTCGCGCTGTACTCGGTGGGCCGCTACCGGGGCCGCCGGGCCGCGGTCCTGGCCACGATCGGGTACGTCGGCTTCGCGCTGCTCCTGTTCTGCGGCGTGCCGGGCTGGGCGGCGGACAAGGCCGGGACGCTCAGCGGCCTCCTCGGCCTGTTCGTGCCCATCGGGGTGCTCGCCTCGGCGGTGGGCATCGCCGCCTACCGGCACGACCTGGTGGGGGAGCTCACCGCCCGGCGGGCCGAGTCCGCCGTGCTGCAGGCCGTACAGCAGGAGCGCACCTCCGTCGCCCGCGACGTCCACGACTTCGTCGGGCGGGAACTGACCCTGCTGACGGTGCGCTCCGAAGTGCTGTCCGTGCGGGCGCGCGAGACGGCGCACGCGAAGGACTTCGAGGAGCTGGCCGACACCGCGCGCCGGGCCCACCTGGTGCTCAACGAGATCATCGTGCAGCGCGGGGAGCGGGCCTCGACCCCGGGCGTGGACGGGCTGTCCGCGCTGGCCGAGGAGAGCGGGCGGGCGGGGTCGCCGGTGCGGCTCGCCATGGACCGGGAGGTGCACGGGCTGTCTCCGCTGCGGCAGGCGGCGGTCTACCGGGTGGTGCAGGAGTGCCTGACCAACGCCGCCAAGCACGCGCACGGAGAAACCATCGACGTGTCGATCGCGACGGACGGCCCGCAGCTGCGGATCGCCGTCAGCAACGCGCTGCCGGCCCGGACCCCGGGCCGGGCCCCCGTCTCGGCGGGCTCCGGCACGGCGAGCATGTCCGAGCGCGTGCGCAGCCTGGGCGGGACCCTGACGGCGAGGCGCACGCGGGACGCGTACGAGGTCGTGGCCACGCTACCGCGCGGCTGAGGGCGCCCGGCTCCGCCAGTGCCTAGGTTTTCGCCGGGACCAGCAGGCCGCCCAGGGGTCTTGTTGGTGCTGGCCTGCGGCATTTGTTCCCCTATCTGCTGCTCGCCAGGCTTGCATAACGATCCGGTCGCTCTTGCCGCCGAAGGTTCCCGAACGGCCGGGCCGAAAGTCCTGCGGGTCCCCGTCCGTAGACTGGCCCTGTGAGTGAGCAGCAGCCCGAGAGCCACGACCGCGACGACAACGACGACCTCGCCGGTACCTTCGACGAGTTCGACCAGATCGTGGCGGAAGAGTCCGACCGCGACCCCGACCTGGCGGTGATCGAGGCCGGCAGCCGCACCCTGCGCGCCCAGGCCGGACCGCCCCAGGGCGACCCGGTACCCGCGCCGCCCGTCGACCCGGAGGTCGCGAAGGCACTGCTGGAGGTGGAGCAGGAGCTTTCCGACCGCTGGGGCGAGACCAAGCTGGAGCCGTCGGTGTCGCGGATCGCGGCGCTGATGGACGTGCTGGGCGAGCCGCAGCGCGCGTACCCCTCCATCCACGTCACCGGCACCAACGGCAAGACGAGCACGGCCCGCATGATCGAGTGCCTGCTGAACGCCTTCGAGCTGCGCACCGGGCGCTACACCAGCCCGCACGTGCAGTCGATCACCGAGCGGATCAGCCTCGACGGGGCGCCGATCAGCGCCGAGCGGTTCGTCGAGACGTACCAGGACATCAAGCCGTACGTGGAGATGGTCGACGCCGCCGAGGAGTTCCGGCTGTCGTTCTTCGAGGTGCTCACCGGAATGGCCTATGCGGCCTTCGCGGACGCGCCCGTGGACGTGGCCGTGGTCGAGGTGGGCATGGGCGGCAGCTGGGACGCCACCAACGTCATCGACGCCTCGGTCGCGGTGGTCACCCCGATCAGCCTGGACCACACCGACCGGCTCGGCTCCACGCCCGGCGAGATCGCCGTGGAGAAGGGCGGCGTCATCAAGCAGGACGCGACCGTGATCCTGGCGCAGCAGCCGGTGGACGCGGCGCAGGTGCTGCTGAAGAAGGCCGTGGAGGTCGACGCCACGGTGGCCCGCGAGGGCATGGAGTTCGGCGTGGTCTCGCGCGAGGTCGCGGTCGGCGGCCAGCAGCTGACGCTGCGCGGTGTGGGCGGGGAGTACGACGGCATCTTCCTGCCGCTGTACGGCGCCCACATGGCGCACAACGCGGCGGTGGCGCTGGCGGCGGTCGAGGCCTTCTTCGGGATCGGCCAGGAGCGCGCGCGGGTGCTGGACCTGGAGACCGTGCAGCGGGCCTTCGCCTCGGTGACCTCGCCGGGCCGCATGGAGGTCGTGCGGCGCAGTCCGACGGTGGTCCTGGACGCGGCGCACAACCCGGCGGGCGCCGCGGCCACGGCGGAGGCGGTGACCGAGTCGTTCGGCTTCAGCCGGCTGATCGGGGTCGTGGCGGCGAGCGAGGGCAAGGACGTCCGCGGGGTGCTGGAGGCCTTCGAGCCGATCTTCGCGGAAGTGGTGGTCACGGAGAACTCCAGCCACCGGTCGATGGGCGCGGACGAGCTGGCCGCCGTCGCGGTCGAGGTCTTCGGCGTGGACCGGGTGCAGGTGGAGCCGCGGCTGGACGACGCCCTGGAGGCGGCGATCACCCTGGCGGAGGAAGAGGCCGAGTACGGAGGGGCCGGGGTCCTGGTGACCGGTTCCGTGATCACGGTGGGCGAGGCCCGCCTGCTGCTGAAGAGGGGCTGAGGGATGCGCACGCTGTGTGCGAGCACGCTGATCGGCGAGTTCTTCGTGATCGGCTTCGCGGGGCTGGTGGCGATGAAGGACCCCGACCTGACCCAGGCCGCGGTCTGGACGGTGTGCGGGGTCACGATGCTGCTCTCGGTGCTGCTGTGCGGGATGCTGTCGCGTCCCGGGGCGGTCCCGCTGGGCTGGGCCCTGCAGATCGGCCTGATCGCGAGCGGGTTCGTCGTCCCGACGATGTTCTTCCTCGGCGCGGTGTTCGCCGGCCTGTGGTGGTGCTCGGTGCACTACGGCCGGAAGATCGACACGATCAAGGAGCGCTGGGCGGCCGCACAGGAGGCGTCCACGGCGTCCACGGCGTCCACGGCGTCCACGGCGTCCACCGCGTCCACGGCGTCCACCGCGTCCACGGCGCCCGACACCGCGTGACGGGTCCCCTCCGGGCCCGGCCGGCGACCGGCCGGACGGCCCCTGATGGCCCTGTAGATTCGTCCCACCGCACCCGTTTGCCGCAAGGAGCCGAAACATGACCCAGCGCACCCTCGTCCTGCTCAAGCCCGACGCCGTCCGTCGCGGTCTGGTCGGCGAGATCATCGGCCGCATCGAGCGGAAGGCCGGCTGGACCATTCCCGCACTGGAGCTGCGCACGCTGGACCAGGAGACCCTGGAGACGCACTACGGCGAGCACAAGGGCAAGCCGTTCTACGAGCCCCTCATGGGCTTCATGGCGAGCGGTCCCGTGGTCGCCCTGGTCGTCGAAGGGGAACGCGTCATCGAGGGTGTCCGCCAGCTGGCCGGACCCACCGACCCGATCGCCGCGGCGCCCGGCTCCATCCGGGGCGACTTCGGCACCGTCACCCGGGAGAACCTGATCCACGCCTCGGACTCGGAGGAGTCCGCGGAGCGCGAGCTGAAGCTGTTCTTCCCGGCTCTCTGACTCTTTCGGAGCACTCTTTCCTGACGAGACATCAGCCAAATAGCGCTCATGACCTGGGGCGACCGAAGTAATTTCGGTCGCCCCTCGGTATTTCCCGGCGTGAGCGGGAACGCCTGGGCAGGACACGTCGTCACCACTAAGGGGGCGGGTATCCATTCCGGCGGGATTGCCGGAGTCCCGTCGCGCGGTGTCCGCACCTCCGGCACTACGATGGGGCCTCCACCCACACACCCACCTCGCCGACCTGACAGCAGCCGCTATCAACTGGAAGGCCAGACGCTCCTCATGGGGAACAAGGGGAACAACATGTCGTTCATCGGCCGTGACATGGCGATCGACCTCGGGACCGCCAACACGCTGGTGTACGTGAGGGGCCGGGGGATCGTCCTGAACGAGCCGTCCGTGGTCGCCATCAACACGAACACCGGCGGCATTCTGGCGGTCGGCTCGGAGGCGAAGAAGATGATCGGGCGCACGCCCGGCAACATCGTCGCCGTACGACCCCTCAAGGACGGCGTCATCGCCGACTTCGAGATCACCGAGCGTATGCTCCGGTACTTCATCCTCAAGATCCACAAGCGACGGTACCTGGCACGTCCGCGCGTCGTGGTCTGTGTCCCCTCCGGCATCACCGGAGTGGAGCGACGCGCCGTCATCGAGGCGTCCACGCAGGCCGGCGCCCGCCAGGTGCACATCATCGAGGAGCCCATGGCCGCCGCCATCGGCTCGGGCCTGCCCGTCCACGAGGCCACCGGCAACATGGTCGTGGACATCGGCGGCGGCACCACCGAGGTCGCCGTCATCTCCCTCGGCGGAATCGTCACGGCACAGTCCATCCGGGTGGCCGGCGACGAGCTCGACAACGCCATCATCCAGCACATCAAGAAGGAGTACTCGCTCCTCCTCGGTGAGCGCACGGCCGAGCAGATCAAGATCACCATCGGTTCGGCGTACGACCTCGACAAGGACGAGCACACCGAGATCCGTGGGCGCGACCTGGTCTCCGGCCTGCCCAAGACGGTCGTCATCTCGGCCGCCGAGGTGCGCAAGGCCATCGAGGAGCCGGTCAACGCCATCGTCGACGCGGTCAAGACCACGCTCGACAAGTGTCCGCCGGAGCTCTCCGGCGACATCATGGACCGCGGCATCGTCCTGACCGGCGGCGGCGCCCTGCTGCGCGGCCTCGACGAGCGGCTGCGCCGGGAGACCGGCATGCCGATCCACATCGCCGAGGACCCGCTCGACTCCGTGGCGCTCGGTTCCGGCAAGTGCGTCGAGGAGTTCGAGGCGCTCCAGCAGGTCCTGGACGCCCAGCCCCGTCGCTGACAGACACCCCTCCCTGCCGGAGGGGCTATGCGGAACACAAGGATCCGCCGTACGGGTGCTACCGGGCCCGTGCGGCGGATCGTTGATATACAGGCAAAAGAGAATTCCGACGAGGAAGGCACGGCCGCCGCACGTGAGGGACACACGAGAAAGCCGGCTGCTCCTGGTGCTTCTGATCGCCATCGCGTTCGCGTTGATCACGGTGGACATCAGGGCAGGCGAGGAGTCGCCGGTCGACGGTGCCCGGCAGGCCGCGGCAGCGGTCTTCGGGCCGGTCGAGAAGGGTGTGGCGACCGCTGTCGATCCGGTTGCCAACGCCATAGGGGCGGTACGGGACTCGGGCGAGCGGCACAACCGCGTCGCCGTGCTGGAGCGCGAGAACGCGGCCCTGAAGGCCAAGCTCGGCAGCGACGAGCAGACCCGCAGCCGCATCCACGAGCTCGACGAGATGCTCAAGCGGGCGGGCGCCGGGCAGTACGGCATCAAGGGCGCCGAGGTCATCGCGATAGGAGCGGCCCAGGGCTTCTCCTGGACCGTCACCATCGACGCCGGCAGCAAGGACGGCATCGAACGCGACATGACCGTCCTCAACGGGGACGGGCTCGTGGGCCGGGTTAGCACCGTCGGCCCCGACACCGCCACCGTCGTCCTCGCCAACGACCCCGACTTCACCGTCGGCACCCGGCTGGAGAAGACCGGCGAACTCGGCTTCGCCACCGGCCAGGGCGACCGCCCGATGTCCGTCCAGATGCTCAACGGCAAGGCCAAGATCAACCCCGGCGACCGGCTCGTCACCTTCGGCTCGCGCGGCAACAAGCCCTTCGTGCCCGGCGTGCCGATCGGCGAGGTGGTCAAGGTCGACCCCTCGCGCGGCGACCTGACCCGCACCGTCTGGGTCAACCCGGCCGTCGCCTTCTCGCGCCTGGACATCGTCGGCGTCGTCGTCATGCCGCCGCGCGAGGACCCCCGTGACGCCGTGCTGCCGCCCAAGCCCGAGGCCCCCAAGCCCACCCCGACGGTCACCGTCACGGTGACCCCGTCCGGGTCCGCCAGCGTGCCCGGCAAGCCGGCCGACGAGTAGGAGCAGACCGCCCATGCGCTTCAACCGGATCCTGCTCTCGGCCACGCTCGTCGTGGTCGCCCTCGTCGTCCAGGTCACCGTCCTGGGCCGGCTCCAACTGCCCGGCGCGGTACCCGACCTGCTGCTCCTCACCGTCGTCGCCCTCGCACTCGTGTACGGGCACGTCAGCGGAGCCCTGATCGGCTTCGCCGCCGGTCTCCTCGCCGACCTGGCCCCGCCCGCCGACCACGCCGCCGGGCGGTACGCGCTCGTGCTGTGCGTCATCGGATACCTCTGCGGGCTGGTCCGCCCCGACGGCGGGCGCTTCCGCTCCGCCTGGGGCCCGATGCTCACCGTCGTCGCCGCCGCGATCGGCTCCACCCTCCTCTACGCGGGCGTGGGCGCCCTCGTCGGCGACACCGCCGCACGCCACGTGGGCCTGACCGGGCTGCTGTTCACCGCGACCCTCTACGACCTGCTGCTCGCGCCGTTCACGGTGCCGTTCATCATGGCCCTGGCCCGGCGCGCCGAGAACGACCCGATGGCCGTCGACGCCGGCGGCGGCCCCGCCAACAAGGCCGCCGACGTCTCCGCCGGCTGGCTGGCCGGCGGTACGGGCCTGCGCATCGGCAGCCAGCGCGGCGGCCTGCGGCTGAAGACCGCGCGCTCCCGCGCCAACAAGGCCGTCCGCATAAAGGGCGTCAAGGCAGTCAAGGGTGTGAAGAGCGTCAAGAAGCTGTGAGGGAGGAGCGGGCATGACGAACGTTCCGGAGACCGGCCGCACCTCCCGGGTGCAGATCAGGCTCGTCATCATGCAGGTGCTCATCGTCTCGATGCTGGTCACCCTCGGCGGCCGGCTCTGGTTTCTGCAGATCCGCAACGGCGCGGAGTACTACCACGAGGCCAAGAGCAACCACGTCCAGCGGGTGGTCCAGCCCGCCGTGCGCGGTTCGATCCTCGACGCCCGCGGGGTCCCCCTCGCCGACAACGAGACCCGGCTGGTCGTCTCCGCCAGCCGGACCGCGCTGATGAAGATGAAGGACCGGGGCAAGGGCGTCATGACCCGCCTCGCCGACGTCCTGGACATGACCCCCAAGGAGGTCATGGAGAAGGTCCGCCTCTGCGACTCCCAGACCCCTGCGCCCTGCTGGAACGGTTCCCCGTACCAGCCGATCCCGGTGACCCTCGAAGCCACCACGCAGCAGGCGCTCCAGTTGCGCGAGCGCCCCGAGGAATTCCCCGGCATCACCGCGGAGCCCACCGCCGTCCGCCGCTACCCGGCCCCCGGCGGGGCCCGCACCTCCCAGGTGCTCGGCTACCTCTCGCCGGTCACCGACGACGAGATCCAGAAGGCCAAGGACACCGACTCGCCGCACCTGAGGTCCGATCAGGTCGGCCGCTCCGGAATCGAACGCACCTATGACCGCCAGCTGCGCGGCAAGGCGGAGGTCACCTCGTACGAGGTCGACAACCTCGGCCGGGTCATGGGCCAGACCAAGTCCGATCCCGGCGTCGCCGGGTCCACCCTCATCACCAGCATCGACGCCCGGGTCCAGGCCGTGGCCGAGTACGAGCTCCAGCAGGCGATGAAGGTCGTCCGGCACGAGACCGACAACATCACCGGCCGCAAGTACGAGGCCGACTCGGGCGCCGTCGTCGTCATGGAGGCCAAGACCGGCCGCGTCGTCGCGATGGCCTCCCAGCCCGACTACGACCCCAACGCCTGGGTCGGCGGCATCTCCGGCAAGGACTACGCCAGGCTCACCAGCAAGAACTCCAACTACCCGCTGCTCAACCGGGCCATCCAGGGCCAGGCCCCCGCGGGCTCCATCTTCAAGGTGGTCTCCGCGAGCGCGGCCGTGCGGGCCGGCTACGACTTCAACGACAAGTACAACTGCAGCAGCTCCTACAGCCTCGGCGGCCGGAGCTTCGCGAACTTCGAGTCCAAGGGGCACGGCCCCATCACCCTCGGCGACGCGCTCAAGTTCTCCTGCAACACTGTCTTCTACGCCCTCGGCCACAAGGAGTGGCAGCGCGACGGCGGCCTCAAGCCCAAGAAGGACGCCCACGACTGGTTCTACCGGACCGCCCGCGAATTCGGCCTCGGCTCCGAGACCCACATCGACCTGCCGAACGAGGTCACCGGCCGGATCCCCGACCGGCAGTGGAAGCAGAGCTTCTGGGCGGCCAACAAGAACTCCTGGTGCAAGCAGGGCAAGCGGGGCGGCACCTACGTCGAGCAGATCGCCTACGAGAGCTGCCTCGAAGGCAACCAGCTGAAGGCCTACGACAGCATCAACTTCGCCATCGGCCAGGGAGACGTCCTCGTCACGCCCATCCAGATGGCCACCGCGTACTCCGCCATCAGCAACGGGGGCACCCTCTACAACCCCACGGTCGGCAAGGCCCTGATCAGCCCTGACGGCAAGCGCATCGAGATGATCAAGCCGCAGTCCCACGGCAGGCTGCCGGTCGACGCCAAGACCATCGCCAACCTCGACAAGGGCCTGCGCTCGGTCGCCGAGCCGGGCGGCACCGCCGCCTGGCGGTTCATCGGCTGGCCGATGGACAAGATCCCGATGCACGCCAAGACCGGCACCGCCCAGGTGTACGGCAAGCAGACCACGTCCTGGCTGGCGACCTACACCAAGGACTTCACGATCGTCATGACGATCTCCCAGGGCGGCACCGGCTCCGGAGCCTCCGGCCCCGCCGTCCGCAACCTCTACAACGCCATCTACGGTCTCGACATGGCCGGCAAGCAGGACGTGAAGAAGGCCCTGCTGCTGCAGCCCGAGGCGAAGCTGCCCAAGATCCGCCCCGACGGTTCCATCGACTCCCCGGAGATCCGGCCGTACGTGCCGCCGTCCCCGGAGGAACTGGAACCGCCCGCCCTCGCCGGGCCGCCCGCCCCGCCCCCCGCACGGCACGACTGAGGACCGAAAGACATGCAGACCGCCAACAAGTTCTCCGTCTCCCGGTACGCGCCCGAGCGCGGGGGGATGGCCAGGCTCACCGCCCGCGACTCCGTGGTGCGCCGGCTCGACTGGCCGATACTCCTGTCCGCGCTCGCCCTGTCCTTCATGGGCGCCCTGCTGGTGTGGTCGGCGACCCGCAACAGGACCCAGCTGAACCAGGGGGACCCGTACTACTTCCTGGCCCGGCACGCCCTGAACACCGGCATCGGCCTCGTCCTGATGATCGGCACCGTCTGGCTCGGCCACCGCACCCTGCGCGGTGCGGTGCCGGTCCTCTACGGGCTCTCGCTGGTGCTCATCCTGGCCGTGCTCACCCCGCTCGGCGCCACCATCAACGGCGCCCACGCGTGGATCGTGATCGGCGGCGGATTCTCCCTCCAGCCCTCCGAGTTCGTGAAGATCACGATCATCCTGGTCATGGCGATGCTGCTGGCCACCCGGGTGGACGCGGGCGACCTCACCCACCCGGACCACCGCACGGTCGTCAAGGCGCTCTGCCTGGCCGCCGCCCCGATGGGCATCGTCATGCTGATGCCCGACCTCGGGTCCGTCATGGTCATGATCGTCATCGTGCTCGGCGTGCTGCTGGCCTCGGGCGCCTCCAACCGCTGGGTGCTCGGACTCCTCGGCACCGGCGCGGGCGGCGCCGTCCTGATCTGGCAGCTCGGCGTCCTCGACGAGTACCAGATCAACCGCTTCGCGGCCTTCGCCAACCCCGAGCTGGACCCCGCCGGCGTCGGCTACAACACCAACCAGGCGCGCATCGCGATCGGCTCCGGCGGTCTCACCGGCTCGGGGCTGTTCAAGGGCTCGCAGACGACCGGCCAGTTCGTGCCGGAGCAGCAGACCGACTTCGTCTTCACCGTGGCGGGGGAGGAGCTGGGCTTCCTCGGGGCCGGGCTGATCCTGTTCCTGCTGGCCGTCATCCTGTGGCGGGCCTGCATGATCGCCCGGGAGACCACCGAGCTGTACGGGACGATCGTCTGCGCCGGGATCATTGCCTGGTTCGCCTTCCAGTCCTTCGAGAACATCGGGATGACCCTCGGGATCATGCCGGTGGCCGGGCTGCCGCTGCCGTTCGTCTCCTACGGAGGCTCGTCGATGTTCGCGGTGTGGGTGGCGATCGGACTGCTGCAGTCGATCAAGGTTCAACGGCCATTGTCAGCCTGATCTCCTGTTCACCCTGCCGTCGTGATCCGTTCAGGACTAAGTTCGGTCTATGGCGGACACCAAGCGCGAAATCGAGCGTAAATTCGAGTTCTCCAAGGCCAAATCTGCCCGGCGCGGGGTGCCGGACCTGACGGGCACGGCCGCCATCGCGGCCGTCTCCGACCAGGGCACCGTCGACCTCGACGCCGTGTACTACGACACCCCCGACCAACGCCTCGCCGCAGACGGTCTCACCCTGCGGCGCAGAACGGGCGGCGCCGACGCTGGCTGGCACCTCAAACTGCCCGTCTCCCCGGGAGTGCGCGACGAGGTGACGGCCGCACTCAGTGACACCGTCCCGCCCTCCCTCGCCGCCCTCGTCCGCTCCCGGGTGCGCGGCGCCGGACTCCAGCCGCAGGTCAGGCTGGTCTCCTCACGCCGCGTCAGTCACCTGCTCGACGCCGGCGGAGCCCTGCTCGCGGAACTGAGCACCGACGAGGTCCTGGCCGAGCGCGGCCAGGCCAGCGCCTCCTGGACCGAGGTCGAGGTGGAACTCGCCGACGGAGTGGACCCCGAACTGCTCGACGCCGTCGAGAAGACCTTCCGCAAGGGCGGGCTCCGGGTCTCCGACGCCCCCTCGAAGCTCGCCCGGGCGCTCGAGGAGACCGACGCCGTGCCCCCGGCCCGGCCCGAGGGCGGCGGACCCGAGGGCACGGCGGGCGCGTACGTCCTGGCGTACCTGCGGGAACAGCGCGACGCCCTGATCGCCCAGGACCCGGCCGTGCGGCGGAGCCTGCCGGACTCCGTCCACCAGATGCGGGTCGCCACGCGCCGCCTGCGCAGCGCCTTCAAGACGTACCGCAAGGTGCTCGACCGGGCGGCCACCGACCCGATCGGCGAGGAGCTGCGCTGGCTGGCCGCCGAACTCGGCGTCGACCGCGACCAGGAGGTCCTGCTGGAGCGGATCCAGACCAGCCTCGGCGAGCTGCCGCGCACCCTGGTGATCGGCCCGGTCCGCAGCCGGCTGCGGGTGTGGAACACCACCCGGCGCTCCGCGTCGCGGCGCCGCGTCCTGGCCGTCCTCGACAGCGAGCGGTACGTCTCCCTCCTGGACTCCCTCGACGCCCTGCTGGAGGCGCCGCCGCTGCTCAAGGGCGCCGACAAGGAGCCGCGGGCGGTCCTGCCGAAGGCGGTGCTCCGTGACTACGCGCGCCTCGCCGTCCGGGTCGAGGGCGCGCTCTCCCTCGCGGAGGGAGGGGAGCGGGACGTGGCCCTGCACGAAGCCCGCAAGGCGGCCAAGCGCCTCCGGTACGCGGCGGAGTCGGCCGAGCCGGGCCTGGGCAAGCCGGCGAAACGCCTGACCAAGGCGGGGAAGAAGGTCCAGAGCCTGCTGGGCGACCACCAGGACAGCGTGGTGGCCCGCGAGGCCCTGCGCGGCCTCGCGGTCCAGGCGGCGGGCGCGGGCGAGTCCGCGTTCACCTGGGGCGTCCTCTACGCCCGCGAGGAGGCCCTGGCCGAGCGGCGCGAACGGGAACTTCCGGGCATCTGGACGAAGGCCTCGGACCCCGCGCTGCGGACGGCGTTGGGATGATCATGTGGGCGGGGGCGGCTGGGGGCCGAGGTACGCTTGAGAGCTGCCCCCTGCCCGCTTCACGAAAGTCGCGTGATGACCGAGTCGGTCTTCCCTCAGCTTGAGGCCCTGCTTCCGCATGTGCAGAAGCCCATCCAGTACGTCGGCGGTGAACTCAACTCCACGGTCAAGGAGTGGGAGAGCTGCGACGTCCGCTGGGCGCTCATGTACCCGGACGCGTACGAAGTCGGGCTGCCCAACCAGGGCGTCATGATCCTCTACGAGGTGCTGAACGAGCGCGAGGGCGTCCTCGCCGAGCGCACGTACAGCGTGTGGCCCGACCTCGAGGAACTGATGCGCGAGCACAAGGTGCCGCAGTTCACCGTGGACAGCCACCGCCCGGTCTCCGCCTTCGACGTGTTCGGCCTGTCCTTCTCCACGGAGCTGGGCTACACCAACATGCTCACGGCGCTGGACCTCGCGGGCATCCCGCTGGAGGCCCGCAACCGTACGGTCGACCACCCCATCGTCCTCGCGGGCGGCCACGCGGCCTTCAACCCCGAGCCGATCGCGGAGTTCATCGACTGCGCGGTCATCGGCGACGGCGAGCAGGCCGTCCTCGACATGACCGAGATCATCCGCACCTGGAAGGCCGAGGGGCGGCCGGGCGGGCGCGAGGAGGTCCTGCTGCGCCTGGCGAAGACCGGCAACGTCTACGTGCCGGGCTTCTACGACGTGGAGTACCTGCCGGACGGCCGCATCGGCCGTGTCGTGCCCAACCGCTCCGGCGTGCCGTGGCGGGTGTCCAAGCACACCGTCATGGACCTCGACGAGTGGCCCTACCCCAAGCAGCCCCTGGTCCCGCTCGCCGAGACCGTCCACGAGCGCATGTCCGTGGAGATCTTCCGCGGCTGCACCCGCGGCTGCCGTTTCTGCCAGGCCGGCATGATCACGCGCCCCGTGCGGGAGCGAAGCATCACCGGCATCGGCGAGATGGTGGAGCGCGGACTGAAGGCGACCGGCTTCGAGGAGGTCGGCCTCCTGTCGCTGTCCTCCGCGGACCACACGGAGATCGCCGACATCGCCAAGGGCCTCGCGGACCGCTACTCGGACGACAAGGTGGGCCTGTCCCTGCCGTCGACCCGCGTGGACGCCTTCAACGTGGACCTGGCCAACGAGCTGACCCGCAACGGACGCCGCTCCGGCCTGACCTTCGCCCCCGAGGGCGGCTCCGAGCGCATGCGCAAGGTCATCAACAAGATGGTCTCGGAAGAGGACCTGATCCGCACCGTCGCCACCGCGTACGGCAACGGCTGGCGCCAGGTGAAGCTGTACTTCATGTGCGGCCTGCCGACCGAGACCGACGAGGACGTCCTCCAGATCGGCGACATGGCGGTCAACGTCATCGCCAAGGGCCGCGAGGTCTCCGGTCAGAACGACATCCGCTGCACGGTGTCCATCGGCGGTTTCGTGCCGAAGCCGCACACCCCCTTCCAGTGGGCGCCGCAGCTGTCGGCCGAGGAGACGGACGCCCGCCTGGGCAAGCTCCGCGACAAGATCCGCGGCGACAAGAAGTACGGCCGCTCCATCGGCTTCCGCTACCACGACGGCAAGCCGGGCATCGTCGAGGGCCTCCTCTCCCGCGGCGACCGCCGCATCGGCGACGTCATCCGCGCCGTGTACGAGTCGGGCGGCCGCTTCGACGGCTGGCGCGAGCACTTCTCGTACGACCGCTGGATGGAGGCCGCGGAGAAGACGCTGCCCGCCTACGGCGTCGACGTGGCCTGGTACACCACGCGCGAGCGCACCTACGAGGAGGTCCTGCCCTGGGACCACCTGGACTCCGGTCTCGACAAGGACTGGCTCTGGGAGGACTGGCAGGACGCCCTCGACGAGACCGAGGTCGACGACTGCCGCTGGACGCCGTGCTTCGACTGCGGCGTGTGTCCTCAGATGCAGACCGAGATCCAGATCGGCCCGACCGGCAAGAAGCTGCTGCCGCTGTCGGTCGTGAAGTAGTCCGCCGAAGTAACCCTTGGGTCACGAGAGGCCCCTGCCCGCAACGGGTGGGGGCCTCCGCCGTGTCCTCCACTGCATGGAAATGGACAAACGGCCTCCCGCCGACGGCGGTGACGGGTGCCTGGTGGGCGTCATCAGGATCCCCGTGAAGATCGTCGCCGTACTCGTCGTACTGCCCGTACGAGTGGTCTGGGAACTGCTGGCCGCCGCGGGCCGCGCCGCGCACCGGCACGTCCTCGGACCGCTGTACGTCCACGTCCTCCAGCCGCTGCTCCGTGCGCTCGGGTGGCTGCTGACCACCCTGCTCAAGCTGGTCTTCGTCTGGCCGTGGGTCGGGCTCTGGCGCTACGTGCTCACCCCGGTCGGCCAGGGGCTGGCGTGGCTGTGCCGCGGCGCGTACGACCACCTGCTCGCGCCGGCCGGGCGGATCCTGGGCACCTACGTGCTGCGTCCGCTCGGGGAGGCGCTGGCATGGATCGGCCGGGGCGGCATGCGCTACCTGCTCGCGCCCCTCGCCAAGGGCGTGACCTGGACCTTGTGGGCCCTCGGCATGACGCTGTTCGTGTGGCCCTGGGTCGCGCTGTGGCGGTACCTGCTCGCGCCCGTCGGCCGTGGGATCGCATGGCTGGCCGCGGCGGCCTACCGGTACGTCCTCACCCCCGTCGGGCACGGGCTCGTCTGGCTCGCCGTCGCCGTGTTCCGGTACCTGCTGCGGCCGGTCGGGCTGGGCTTCGTCTGGCTCGTGGTCGCCCTGTACCGGTACCTGCTGCGGCCCGTCGGGCTCGGCGTGGTGTGGCTGGCCGCCGCCCTCTACCGGTACGTCCTCACGCCGGTCGGGCAGGTCCTCGCATGGGCCTGGCACGTGGCCGGACGGATCGCCGCCGCCCTGTGGCGCGGGCTCAAGCGGGTCGGCTGGGTGCTGGTCGGGTGGCCCGCTTCCCGGGTGTACCGGCACGTGCTCACCCCGGTCGGACACGCCGTGCGCGAGGTCTGGCGGACCGGCCGCGCGGCCGTCCGCGAGGCACGGGCCGCCGTACGGCAGACGCTGTTCGGTACTCCTCCCGTGGAACCGGCGAGGTCACGGGCGCGTACTCTGGGTAGTACGACAGCCGCAGGCAACACGCCCGCTCCCGAGATCTCCCTCCACGAACGGCAGGGGTGAGCCGGAGGCAGGGCGGGGCCGGCCGGTCCCACAGACGCTCAGGGCGACGCGCGAGCCGCGGAGCCCCGCACAAGGAGAAGAACCACTGGGCAAGCGACAGCCCGAAGGCCCGCCTCCCGCACCGGTGGTGCAGCGCATCCGACTGCGCTACACCAAGCGCGGCCGCCTCCGGTTCACCAGCCACCGCGACTTCCAGCGCGCCTTCGAGCGGGCCCTGCGCCGCGCCGAGGTGCCGATGGCGTACTCGGCTGGCTTCACCCCGCACCCGCGGGTCTCGTACGCCAACGCCGCCCCGACCGGGACCGGCAGCGAGGCCGAATACCTGGAGATCGGCCTCGCCGAGCCCCGCGACCCCGAGAAGCTCCGCGAGCTGCTCGACGAGTCGATGCCGACCGGGCTCGACATCATCGACGCCGTCGAGGCCCGCACCTCGGGCCTCGCGGACCGGCTGACCGCCTCCGTGTGGGAGCTGCGCCTGGACGGCGTGGAGCTCGCTGAGGCCGAGCGGGCCGTGACGTCCTTCCTCGCCGCCGAGACCGTGGAGGTGCAGCGCCGTACCAAGAACGGGATGCGGACCTTCGACACGCGCGGGGCCGTCGTCTCTCTCGAAGCCCTTCCTGCCCCGGCTGATAGGCCGCTGGACAATGCCTGTGCGATACTGCGGCTGGTTGTTCGGCATTTGACACCTGCCGTGCGACCCGACGACGTCCTGTCCGGTCTCCGAGCTGTGGCCGACCTGGCGCCGCCGGTCCCCTCAGCGGTGACCAGGCTGGCGCAGGGGCTCTTCGACGAGGAGTCCGGCACGGTGACCGACCCGCTCGCGCCCGACCGCGAGGCTGACACGGCCGCCCCACCCACGGCCGCCGTAGCAGCCGACGCGAAGGCGCCGGAAGGTCCCGCCGCGTAGGGATCGTCGTCGTCGCGCAGCCCTGGCACTCGGGAGCCACCTGGGTCGGGCCGCGCACTGACCTGAAGACTTCCGCCAGGCCGTACGGACAACACGTACGGAACCGGCGGCCATGGACTACAGCTCCCGTGTGGCGAACGCGCCCCGGAGGCCGGTTCCGCGCTCATTACGCGGAGCCGAGCCGGACCGGAAGTCAGCCGCGGCGCCCGGGAGCGTGACGGGAGAACCGCCCGCAATGCTCAACAACGAAAACGACACCACCGCAGGTAACGCCGACAGCGGCAGCCCCAGCGACAACCTGCCGCCGCGCAGGCGTCGCCGCGCCGCTTCCCGGCCCGCCGGCCCGCCCGGCGGGGCCACCGCAGAGGTGACCCCGGTGACGGAGGCCGCCCCGGCCGACCCCCAGGCGAGTGCGGCGGAGGCCGCTCCGGCCGCCGCCCCCGCACGTCCCCGCCGCCGCGCGACCCGCGCCGTGGCCGCTCCCGAGACGCCGGCCGAGGCCGTCGTCGTCGAGGCCCCCGCCGCCCCGGTCGCCGAGGAGCCCGCCGCCGCTCCCGCCCCGCGTGCCCGTCGCCGCGCCACGCGCGCCGTGACCGCTCCGGAGGCTCCGGCCGCCGAGGCCGCGCCCGTGGTCGAGGAGGAGGCTCCGGCCGCTCCCGCCCCGCGTGCCCGTCGCCGTGCCACGCGCGCCGTGGCCGCTCCGGCCGCCGAGGCCGCCGCCGTCGTCGAGGCTCCCGCGGCCGAGGTCGCGCCCGTGGTCGAGGAGGAGGCTCCGGCCGCTCCCGCCCCGCGTGCCCGTCGCCGTGCCACGCGCGCCGTGGCCGCTCCGGCCGCCGAGGCCGCCGCCGGCCGTCGTCGAGGCTCCGGCCGCCGAGGCCGAGCCGGTCGTGGAGGAGGCCCCCAAGGCCGCCGCCCGCGCCTTCACCGTCGCCGACGCCCTGGACTCCCCGAAGCGCGGCGGCCGCCGCCGCGCGCCCCGCCGTGGCCGTCTTCCAGGCCCCGGTCTTCGCCGAGCCGATGTTCCAGACCCCCGAGACGGCCGCCATGGCCGCCGCGGCCGCCCGCGCCGCCGCCCCGGCCGACGAGCTCGAGGAGGAGGAGACGGAGGTCGAGGCCGAGGTCGTCCAGACCCCCGCCCCGCAGCCCGCCGGCCGCCGCCGTCGCCGTGGGCGCGGCGCCGCCGAGCCCGCCCCGGCCGCCGAGTCCGCGCCGGTCTCCCTGCCCGAGGTTCTCGCCGAGGAGGAGCCCGAGGCGGAGCTCGAAGAGGAGTCCGCGGAGTTCGAAGAGGGCGACGAGTCGGGCGAGCGCCCGTCGCGCCGCCGCCGCCGTGGTGGCCGTCGCCGCCGCCGCGGTGAGGCCGCCGACCTCGACGAGTCCGCCGAGGAGGAGGCCGAGGCCGAGGCCGAGTCCGCCGAGCACGAGGCCGACGAGGAGGAAGAGGACGAGGCCGAGGAGGCACTCGGCTCCAGCTCCAGCCGCCGTCGCCGCCGTCGCCGTCGCCGTAGTGGCGACACCGCCGCCGAGGCCGCCGAAGCGGGCGACGAGGACGGTGTGCGCACCGTCGTCAAGGTCCGCGAGCCGCGCCCGGCCCGTGAGAAGGCCGAGCCGTCCGACGAGGTCCAGTCCATCAAGGGCTCGACCCGCCTGGAGGCGAAGAAGCAGCGCCGCCGCGAGGGCCGCGAGCAGGGCCGCCGCCGCGTCCCGATCATCACCGAGGCCGAGTTCCTGGCCCGCCGCGAGGCCGTCGAGCGCGTCATGGTCGTCCGCCAGGCCGGCGAGCGCACCCAGATCGGCGTGCTGGAGGACAACGTCCTCGTCGAGCACTACGTGAACAAGGAGGAGGCCACCTCCTACGTCGGCAACGTCTACCTGGGCAAGGTCCAGAACGTGCTGCCGTCGATGGAGGCCGCCTTCATCGACATCGGCAAGGGCCGCAACGCGGTCCTGTACGCCGGTGAGGTCAACTTCGAGGCGCTCGGCATGGCCAACGGGCCGCGCCGCATCGAGTCCGCCCTCAAGTCCGGCCAGTCGGTCCTCGTGCAGGTCACCAAGGACCCGATCGGCCACAAGGGCGCCCGCCTGACCAGCCAGGTTTCGCTGCCCGGCCGCTACCTGGTCTACGTGCCCGAGGGCTCGATGACCGGCATCAGCCGCAAGCTCCCCGACACCGAGCGCGCGCGCCTGAAGACCATCCTCAAGAAGATCGTCCCCGAGGACGCGGGCGTCATCGTGCGCACCGCCGCCGAGGGCGCGAGCGAGGACGAGCTGCGCCGCGACGTCGAGCGTCTGCAGGCCCAGTGGGAGGACATCCAGAAGAAGTCGAAGCAGATCTCGACCTCTTCGCCGAGCCTCCTGTACGGCGAGCCGGACATGACCGTCCGCGTCGTGCGCGACATCTTCAACGAGGACTTCTCGAAGGTCATCGTCAGCGGTGACGGCGCGTGGGAGACCATCCACGGCTACGTGAACCACGTGGCCCCGGACCTGGCCGACCGGCTGTCGCGCTGGACCTCCGAGGTCGACGTCTTCGCGACGTACCGGATCGACGAGCAGCTCGCCAAGGCGCTCGACCGCAAGGTGTGGCTGCCCTCGGGCGGCTCGCTTGTGATCGACAAAACCGAGGCGATGATCGTCATCGACGTCAACACCGGCAAGTTCACCGGTCAGGGCGGCAACCTCGAAGAGACCGTCACCAGGAACAACCTGGAGGCGGCCGAGGAGATCGTGCGCCAGCTGCGGCTGCGCGACCTGGGCGGCATCGTCGTCATCGACTTCATCGACATGGTCCTGGAGTCCAACCGCGACCTGGTCCTGCGGCGCATGCTGGAGTGCCTGGGCCGCGACCGTACGAAGCACCAGGTGGCCGAGGTCACCTCGCTGGGCCTGGTCCAGATGACCCGCAAGCGGGTGGGCCAGGGCCTGCTGGAGTCCTTCTCCGAGACCTGTGTCCACTGCAACGGCCGCGGTGTCATCGTGCACATGGAGACGCCGACCGCGGTCGGCGGCGGTGGCAACGGCAAGCGCTCGAAGCGTCGCGGTGGCCGCGGCGAGTTCGACCAGCACGACCACGAGGTCGAGACGGTCGAGGTGGAGGGCTTCGAGTCCGAGGCGGAGGTGGCTGCCGAGGCCGCCGCCCCGCGTGCGCTGCCCGAGCCGGAGTTCGTCGCGGACGAGGAGCTCTACAGCAGCCCGGCCGAGGCCGAGGCCGCTGCGGGCCTGAGCAGCCGCCGCAACCGGCGCCGCGCCACCCGCAAGGCGACCGCTCCGGCGGGCGCCCCGCGCGGTGCGGTCGCTCCGGCGCAGGCCCCGGCCCCGGTGGCCGAGACCGAGCCGGTGACCGAGCCGGTGACCGAGCCGGCCGACACGGTGCTGGTGCCCGAGCCCGAGCCGGAGGCCGTCGTCGAAGCCGTGGCCGAGGCCGTGGCGGAGGAGGCCCCCAAGGGCCGTACCCGTCGCCGTGCGACCCGTAAGGCCACCGCCCCGGCGGGCGCCCCGGCCCCCGCGGCCGAGGCGGCCCCGGAGCCGGTCGTCGTGCCGGAGCCCGAGCCCGTCGTCGAGCCCGAGCCGGCCGTCGTCGAGCCCGAGCCCGTGGCCGTGGTCGAGGAGGCCCCCGTGGCGGAGGCCGCACCGGCGCGTCCGCGCCGGCGTGCCACCCGTAAGGCCACGGCGCCCGCCGGGTCCCCGGCAGGCGCGGCAGAGGCCGCCGTGGTGGTCGTGGAGGCCGCCCCGGTGACCGAGGCCCCGGCGCCCGCCGAGGAGGCCGCACCGGCCGAGGAGGCCGCACCGGCGAAGAAGGCCGCCAAGAAGGCTCCGGCCAAGAAGGCGGCCACGGCGAAGAAGGCCCCGGCCAAGAAGGCGGCGGCCGCCAAGAAGACCGTGGCCAAGAAGGCGGCCACCACCAAGAAGACCGCGGCGAAGCGGGCGACGAAGAAGACCGCGGCGGCGGAGCAGCAGACGCTGCCCTCCGTGTCGGCTCCGACCGAAGCCTGATCCGCTCATGACCGCGGGCCCCGCCGAGCGGCGGGCCCGCGGCCGTGCGGGACCCGGTTTGACCCTCCGGAACCGGCCCCGTAACCTAGACCGTCGGCGTGTCTTGGACGAATCCGTCCAGTGTGCGCCGCGCTCCTGAGCACCTTCCTCCCGCTATGCCGCGCGCAAGCGCTGTACGGGAGAGGCCGCTCGTCCAATCCGGATCAGCGTGGGCCCCGGCCCGCCTGAGCGGCTGGCTTCAGGAGCATCCGTCCCGAGTGAGAGAGAGATCCGCGTGTACGCCATCGTGCGCAGCGGTGGTCGCCAGCACAAGGTTGCTGTCGGCGACATCGTTGAGGTTGACAAGATTTCCACTGCCAAGGTTGGCGACACGGTCGAGCTCTCGACCCTGCTCGTTGTCGACGGCGAAGCCGTGACCAGCGACCCGTGGGTGCTGGCCGGTATCAAGGTCACGGCCGAGGTCGTGGACCACCACAAGGGCGCCAAGATCGACATCCTGCGCTACAAGAACAAGACCGGCTACCGCCGTCGCCAGGGTCACCGCCAGCAGTACACGGCGATCAAGGTCACCGGTATCCCCGCGGCTGCGAAGTAAGAGGGACTGAGACATGGCACACAAGAAGGGCGCATCGTCCACCCGGAACGGGCGCGACTCCAATGCCCAGCGGCTCGGCGTGAAGCGCTTCGGCGGTCAGGTCGTCTCCGCCGGCGAGATCCTCGTCCGCCAGCGTGGCACCCACTTCCACCCGGGTTCGGGTGTCGGCCGTGGTGGCGACGACACGCTGTTCGCGCTGCAGGCGGGTGCCGTGCAGTTCGGCACGCACCGTGGCCGCAAGGTCGTCAACATCGTTCCGGCCGCCTGATCCAGCTTCGGCTGATCGAGCGTTCGTAACTTCCCGAGGGCGGATCTCAGCTCTTCCCGGCGTCAGCCGGGAAGAGAGGTCCGCCCTCGGCGCGTTGGTACGTACAGACGTTTTAATGGACAGCAAGGCCTGTCCGGGACATTCCCGCATGTAACTGGAGGAACAACCATGACCACCTTCGTGGACCGCGTCGAGCTGCACGTCGCCGCGGGTAACGGGGGCCACGGCTGCGCCTCCGTTCACCGGGAGAAGTTCAAGCCGCTCGGCGGCCCCGACGGCGGAAACGGCGGCCGTGGCGGCGACGTCATCCTGGTGGTGGAGCAGGCGATCACGACCCTGCTGGACTACCACCACAGCCCCCACCGCAAGGCCACCAACGGCAAGCCCGGCGAGGGCGGCAACCGCTCCGGCAAGGACGGCCAGGACCTGGTCCTGCCCGTGCCGGACGGCACCGTCGTCCTCGACAAGGAGGGCAACGTCCTCGCCGACCTCGTCGGTCAGGGCACCACCTACGTGGCGGCCGAGGGCGGCCGCGGCGGTCTCGGCAACGCCGCGCTCTCCTCCGCCCGCCGCAAGGCGCCCGGCTTCGCGCTCCTGGGCGTCCCCGGCACCACCGGCGACATCGTCCTGGAGCTCAAGACCGTCGCCGACGTGGCGCTGGTCGGCTTCCCCAGCGCCGGCAAGTCCTCGCTGATCTCTGTCCTCTCCTCGGCCAAGCCGAAGATCGCGGACTACCCCTTCACCACCCTCGTCCCGAACCTGGGCGTCGTCACCGCCGGCTCGACCGTCTACACGATCGCCGACGTCCCCGGCCTGATCCCCGGCGCCAGCCAGGGCCGTGGCCTGGGCCTGGAGTTCCTGCGCCACGTCGAGCGCTGCTCGGTGCTCGTGCACGTCCTGGACACCGCCACCCTGGAGTCCGACCGCGATCCGATCGCCGACCTCGACGTCATCGAGGAGGAGCTCAAGCTCTACGGCGGCGGCCTGGAGAAGCGTCCGCGCCTCGTCGTCCTGAACAAGGTCGACATCCCGGACGGCCAGGAGCTCGCCGACATGGTCCGCCCGGACCTGGAGGCGCGCGGCTACAAGGTCTTCGAGGTCTCCGCGGTCGCCCGTACGGGCCTGAAGGAGCTCTCCTACTTCCTCGCCGAGGTCATCGCCAAGGCCCGCGCCCGCAAGCCCAAGGAGGAGGCGACCCGCATCGTCATCCGTCCGAAGGCCGTGGACGACGCCGGCTTCACCGTCACCTACGACGAGGTCGAGGACGTCTACAACGTGCGCGGCGAGAAGCCGGAGCGCTGGGTCCGTCAGACCGACTTCAACAACGACGAGGCCGTCGGCTACCTCGCCGACCGCCTCAACCGCCTCGGCGTCGAGGAGGCGCTCAAGAAGGCCGGCGCCCGCGCCGGTGACGGCGTGGCCATCGGCTCCGACGAGAACGCGGTCGTCTTCGACTGGGAGCCGACCGTGATGGCCGGCGCCGAGATGCTGGGCCGCCGCGGCGAGGACCACCGTCTTGACGCCCCGCGTCCGGCCACCACCCGGCGCAAGGACAAGGAAGCCCAGCGCGGGGACTCGGCGCAGAAGGAGTACGACGAATTCCGGCCGTTCTAGTCCCCTACCGAGGGAATCCGACCCGGAGGGTTTGAAGGCGTCTTTATGTGGGTCGCCTAGGATCCTTCGGGTGAACAGCAGCAACCTCCCCACGGTCTCCGTCGTGGTCATCGCGTACAACGACGCCGGGCTCGTGGGCGAGGCCGTCTCCTCGGCCCTCGCCCAGGGCCCGGTGGTCGCCGAGGTCATCGCGGTGAACGACGCCTCGTCCGACGGCACCGCGCGGGTGCTGGACGAGCTGGCGGCCGCGCACCCCCGCCTCAAGGTCGTGCACCGCACGGAGAACAGCGGGGGGTGCGGCACCCCGCGCAACGACGGGATCGCGGTCGCGTCCGGGAAGTACGTCCTCTTCCTGGACAGCGACGACGTCCTGCCGCCGGGTGCGGCCGACGCGCTGGTGCGCACCGCCGAGGAGCACGGCGCCCCCGTCACCGTCGGTGCGGCGGTCCGGCGCGAGCTGCCCCAGCACCACGACGTGCCGTGGATGCCCGGGCTCTACACGCCCGGCGACGTCATCGAGCGGCCGGCGGACCGGCCCGAGCTCGTCCGCGACACCCTCTGCGTCAACAAGCTCTACGAGCGCGCCTTCCTCCGGGAACACGGCCTGCGCTTCCCCGACGGCCGGTTCGTCTACGAGGACTTCGTCTTCACCGCGCGCGTACTGGCCGCGGCTCCCCGCATCGCCGTCACCGGCGACCTCGTCTACGTGTGGCACGTGCGGCGCAGCGCCGCCCAGGTGTCGATCTCCCTCGACCGCAAGGACGTCGGGAACTGGCGCGCCCGTGTCGAGGCCCACCGCACGGCCGCCCGGACCCTCGCCGCCGCCTCCCCGGAGCTGGGCAGCGCCTGCCAGGTGAAGTTCCTGGAGTACGACCTGCGCATGTACCTGCGCGAGCTCGGCAAGGACCCCGGATACCAGGCCGCCTGGTGGACCCTCACCCGCGAGTACCTCGACACCTTCGACGAGGCCGACATTGAGTCCACCGCCGCCCATGCCCGCTGGATCGTACGGGTGCTGCGCGCGACCGCGACCCCGCCCGCCGACGTCGGCCGGCTCACCCGGCTGGCCGCCGAACCGCCGCGGCTGCTGCCTCCGTACGCGGTCGGCCCCACCGGCGCCCCGGTGTGGAGCGAGGAGCTCCCGGTGGAGCTGGACGGCCTGGCCGGGCTTCCGGTCGGCGAACTGCCCGTCACCGTCGACGCCGAACCGGCCGGACGCGGCGCCGTCCGCGTCCGCCTGCACGACCTGTACGGCCGCCTCGCCAAGGCCAGGCCCCGGACCGTGCAGCTGAGCTTCATGCCGCGCGCGGGAGCCGAGCCGGTCCTCGCCCAGCCGGTCGAGCTGCGCCCCGACCGCAACGACGGCTGGATCGCGGTGCTGCCCTTCCGCCTGGCCGACCTGGCCGTCACGGGCCGCCGCCAGGGGCTGCGCCGGATGCAGGCCTGGAACGTCGGGGTGCGGGTGGAGTGCGCCGACGGGAGCTCGGTGTTCACCTCCCTGCGCCCCGGGGGCCGCCTGCTCCGCCGCCGGGCCCTGCCCAGCAGCCGGTACGGTGTTCTGCTGGCGCAGCCCTACCGGACGGGGGCCGGCGCCCTCGCGCTGCGCCTCGCGCCCGGCGCCGAGGGAGCGCTGTACCTCGTGCGCAACCGCCTCCACCGGGCCCGGGCAGGCCGCGGGGCGGGCTGACGGCCGCTTCCGCACCGCTGTGCTTTTCCCCACCGAAGTCGGACAGGACCAAGGAGATACACATGACGTTTCTGATCACCGGTGGCGCCGGTTACATCGGCGCGCACGTCGTCCGCGCGATGCTGCTCGCGGGGGAGAAGGTCGTCGTGCTCGACGACCTCTCCACGGGCAACGAGGACCGCGTCCCGGAGGGCGTCCCGCTGGTGGTCGGCTCCGTCCTGGACCGGCTGACGCTGGACAAGACCATCCGCGCGCACAAGATCACCGGCGTGGTGCACCTCGCGGGCAAGAAGCAGGTCGGCGAGTCCGTCGAGAAGCCGCTGTACTACTACCACGAGAACGTGCAGGGCCTGACGGTCCTGCTCCAGGCCGTGGCCGACGCGGGCATCCGCAACTTCCTCTTCTCCTCCTCCGCCTCCGTCTACGGCATGCCCGACGTGGACCTGGTCACCGAGGACACCCCCTGCGCGCCGCTGAGCCCCTACGGCGAGACGAAGCTGGCCGGCGAGTGGCTGGTGCGCGCCGCAGGCAAGGCGCACGGCATCTCCACGGCCTGCCTGCGCTACTTCAACGTGGCGGGCGCGGCGACCCCCGAGCTCGCCGACACCGGCGTCTTCAACCTGGTCCCGATGGTCTTCGAGCGCTACGACGCCGGCGAGGGCGCCAAGATCTTCGGTAACGACTACCCGACCCCGGACGGCACCTGCATCCGCGACTACATCCACGTGGAGGACCTCGCGGAGGCCCACGTGGCGGCGGCCCGCAAGCTCGCCGAGTGGGGCGCGGCCGGCGAGTACAAGGACCTCACCGTCAACATCGGGCGCGGCGAGGGAGTCTCGGTCGCCGAGATGGTGGCGCTCCTGAACAAGAACACCGGGCACGACCACCCGCCGGTGATCAGCCCCCGCCGCGCCGGCGACCCGGCGAAGGTCGTGGCCTCGGCCGACAAGATCACCAGCGAGCTGGGCTGGAAGGCCCGCCACGACGTCCGCGAGATGGTCACCTCCGCCTGGGCGGGCTGGGAGGCCAACAAGGCCGCCCGCACGGACCGCCACAAGGACGTCCACAAGGCCTGACCGGCCTGCGCAGTCCCGGTAAAGAGCCAGGAACACGAAGCCGCCCGCCCCGGATCGCATCCGGGGCGGGCGGCTTCGTGGTGCGCGGCGGGGCCGGTCAGCGCTCCAGGAAGGTGAACAGTTCTTCCCACCGGTCGGTGATGTCGGCGCTGGAGTACCGCTTCACCGCGTGGAAGGCGTTGTCGCCGAGCCGGTCGCGCAGTTCACGGTCGGACATCAGCGTGTGCAGGTGCCCGGCCAGCTCCATCGTGTTGCCGAGCCGGGCCAGCAGCCCGTCCTCGCCGTGCTCGACGATCTCCCGCACGCCCGGCGCGCAGTCGAAGGCGGCCGCCGGAACCCCCGCCGCCATCGCCTCCAGCAGCGTGATCGGGAAGCCCTCGGCCCGCGAGGCCTGGGCGAAGACCGAGGCCCCGCGCAGGGCACCCAGCACGTCGTCCGTGCTGCCCATCCACTCCACGGAGTCGTCCAGGCCCAGCGAGGTGCAGTGCGCCCGCAGCGCCTGCTCCTCCGCGCCCGCCCCGTAGATCCGCAGGACCCAGTCGGGGTGGTGCGGCGCGGCGTCCGCCCACGCGTCGAGCAGCAGGTCGACGCCCTTCTCGAAGGCGAGGCGGCCGACGCACGCCACGACCTTCTCCGTGCGCGGGGCGGGCGTGTCGGGCATGAAGGGCAGCGGGTTCGGCATGCTGCCGACGTTCTCCATGCCCGCCCGGATCCACAGGTCCGCGTCCTCGGCCGTCAGCACCAGCAGCCGGTCGACCTCCGGGTAGTAGCGGCGGACCCGCTCGCCGCGGGTGGACTTCTGGCTGGCCTCGAACGACTCGTGGCTCATGCCGATGACGGTGAGCCCCTTGGTGTCGGCGAGCGCCACCCACTCCATCGCCCAGACCTGCGTGACGATGACCACACCGCCGGGACGGGCTGCGCGCAGCAGCTCGCTCAGCTGCTCCGCCTTGGCCCGCATCTTCGCCCGCCGGGCCGCCTGACGGCGCCGCTCGGGCGCGTTCAGCCGGCCCTTGATCCCGCGCAGCCGGCGGGCCGACGGCGGGTGGGCGTCGTAGAGCGTGGTCATCGCGTACGGCAGGTCCTGCGGCAGCTTCTGCCGGATCTCCTCGGCGACCGGGGCGATGCCGACGATGTGCACCCGGTGGCCGCGGTCCGTGAACAGCCGGGCCATCTGGTGCGACCAGGTGGTCACGCCGCCGAGCTCGTCTACGTTGTTGGAGACGATGAAGATGTCACGGCCGCCCGGGGTGGTGGTCTCCTGGCTCACTTGCCGCTCCTGGTGAAGAACTTCTCGACGATCTGGCGGGCCGCGTCCCCGCGGTCGTACTCGCCGAACTCGGCGAGGAAGCGCTCGCGCGCCTGGGCGTACTTGGCGTCCGCCTCCTCGAAGGCGGCGATCGCCTGCAGGAGTTCGTCCGCCGTCGCCACCACCGGGCCCGGGGCCTTCTCCTTCAGGTCGAAGTACGTGCCGCGGATGTCCGTCGCGTACTTCTCGTAGTCGTACGCGAAGAACAGCATCGGCCGGTCCAGGACCGCGTAGTCGAACATCACGGACGAGTAGTCGGTGATCAGTCCGTCGGCGAGGGCCAGCAGCGGGGTGATGTCGTGGTGCCGGGACACGTCGAGGACGCGGCCGGCGACCGACGGCGGCAGGGAGACGCTGTTGAGGTAGTGGGTCCGCACCAGCAGCGTGAAGCGGTCGCCGAGCCGGTCCGCGAACTCCTCCACGTCGAAGGGGAAGGTGAAGCCCTCCACCGCGCCGTCCGCACCCGCCCGGAAGGTCGGCGCGTACAGCAGCACCTTCTTGTCCGGGTCGATGCCGAGCTCGGCCGCCAGGGGTCCGCGGACCCGCTCACCGCTCTGCACCTCGGTCCGGTGCGCCTCCACGAGGGCGTCGTTGCGCGGGTAGCCCGTGCGCAGCAGCACCTCGTCGCGCAGCCGGAAGCCCTTGGCGAGGGTGCGGGTGTCGTGCTCGGAGCGGATCAGGAAGTGGTCGAAGCGGTCGACCGCCTCCTGGAATCGCTTCTGGCCGGCCCGCCCCTGCGCCTTGGTGCGGGGCTCGTGGAAGCCCATCCGCTTGAGCGCGGAGCCGTGCCAGGTCTGGATGTACGTGGTGCCCGGGCGCTTGGCCAGCGCCAGCGGGAAGCCCTGGTTGTCGACCCAGTACTCGGCCTGGGCCAGGGCCCGCAGGTAGGGCCAGCTCCAGCGCCGCACCAGGGTGGCCTCCTTGGGGAAGCCGGTGGGCTTGGCGCCCGCGTACGACCAGATCGCCTCGAACGGCACGCCCTGGCGCACCATCTCCTCGTAGATCGCCTTGGGGCTGTCGCTGTACTGCTTGCCCATGTGGCTCTCGAAGACGACCGTGCCCTTCTTGACCGGCAGCTTCGAGAAGACCTCGTGGTACAGCTTCACCTTCTGCTCGCCGGAGCCCATGTTCCGGCGGGCCCGCAGCGCCTTGCGCAGGCCCCGCTTGACCACGCCGGCCGCCTTGCCCTGTATGGCGTTGTTGATCAGCGACTGGGTGCGGACGGCGGCGGCGCTCTCGGCGGTCAGGACGTAGCTGAGGTTGCCCTTCTTGGTCACCTCGGGCCCGAAGCGGTCGGAGACCAGCCGCGTCAGCCGCGGGCGCACGCGCAGCCGGGCCGCCGAGTCGAGGTCGACCCCGCCGACCGAGACGCGGGTGGTGATCCGCTCGCCTCCCGCGGTCAGCTTGAGGCGGACGTCCCAGACGGCGTCGATGATGCCGAGGGGGCGGACGGTGCTCGCGACGTCGGCGGTGACGGTCCACTCGATCGTGTCACCGGCGTGGCGCACGGTTGTCACCGGGAAGCCGAAGGAACGCACGCCGACCTGCCGGCGGGCCCTGAATTCGAGCGTGGCCTTCAGATCGGCGTCGGCGGGGATCCGGCCCAGCGGATTCACGACGGAGCCGGACAGCGTGACGGTGCCGCGGCCGTCGTCCTCGTAGGAGGTGAGGCGGTTGCCCACGGTGAGGGAGGTGAGCGGCGTGGTGTGGAAGGCCTGCTCGGTGACGTCCAGTATCCGCCGGGCCTCGGCGGCCTCGGCGGGGTCGGGGCTGTCGATGTGCCGCGCGCACCAGTAGACGCGGCCGTCGCGTTCGGCGAGCGGGGAGGTGAGCCGGCCCTTGTTGGTCATGGCGTCGGCGGCCGGGAGCAGGTTGTCCCAGTCCTCCTTGCCCAGCAGGTAGGCGCAGATCGCCTGGAGGTAGGTGACGTTCTCGTACGCGGTCGGGTCGATCCCCGCGAGGTAGCCGTTGGCCAGCCGGGCGAACTCCTGGCGGTACTCGTCGCTCAGCAGCGGCAGGTCGCGCAGGTGCAGCACCAGGTCGTGCTTGACGAACTTGGCGTCCTTCGCGGACTTGATGTCCGCGTGCCCCTTCGCCGCCAGCAGCTGGTCGACGCGGCGGTGGATCTCCATCCGGTGGACGAAGTTCGCGATCTCGTGGCGCCGGTTGCTGATCGACTTGGCGGAGGCCTTCTCGACCACGTTCCAGAAGTAGACGTGGTTCGGGATCAGCGTGATGCGGCGGGCCGCCACGTACGCCTGCGCGGAGAAGAGCAGGTCCTCGTAGTGGATGCCGACCGGGAACTCCAGGCCCTGCTCCAGCAGGAACGCGCGCCGGTAGCACTTGTTCGTGGAGAGGGTGTCGTAGACCAGCAGGTCGGGGAACTCGGTGATCGATTCCAGCGTGCGCGTGCGCGAGTAGATCCAGGGGTACCACTCGGTGGTCTTCCCCCACCGGTTGTCGAGGTGCACGCGTACGCACATGCCCGACACCAGGTCGGAGCCGGTCCGCTCGGCGGCCTGCAGCATGTTCCGGCAGGCGTTGCGCTCCAGGACGTCGTCGCTGTCGAGGAACATCACGTACGTTCCGGTGGCCTGCCGGATGCCGTGGTTGCGCGGCGCGCCGCACCCACCGCTGTTCTCCGGCAGCTGGAAGGCGCGCACTCTGCCCGGATGCGCGGCCTCCAGTTCCTGGGCGACCGCGTAGGAGCGGTCCTTGCTGCAGTCGTCGACGATCACGACTTCGACCCCGTGCAGGGTCTGGTCCAGAACCGACTGGACTGCTGTCGACAGACGCTCTGCGTCGTTGTAGACGATGACGACCACGGAGACGTCGGGCACGTGCACCTCGATCCCTTCGTTTCGTTGCGTTTCGTTCAGCTCATTCCGCTTATCTCGTCAAAGCTACCGTGTACCGCTCTCGGCTCAGGGCAGGCCGACCGACGCTCCACCCTCGCCGTGCATACTTCTAAGGAAGAGGTGAGAGGTCGGTCCGGTCGCCGACAATCACCCGTTCGGACCCAGCAGGAAGTGTTCATGACGAAGCTGTCCGTAGTTGTCCCTTGCTACAACGAAGAGGCCGTCATCGACAGCTTCGACGCGGAGGTCCGCAGGGTCCTGGACACCCTCCCCGTCGAGTACGAGATCTGCTACGTCGACGACGGCAGCCGCGACGGCACCCTCGGCAAGCTGCGGAAGATCGCCGCGGAGCACGGCGACCGGACGCGCTTCGTCTCCTTCAGCCGCAACTTCGGCAAGGAGGCCGGCATGCTCGCCGGCCTGCGCGAGGCCACCGGCGACGCCGTCGTGATCATGGACGCCGACCTCCAGCACCCGCCGGAGCTCATCGCGCGCATGCTGGAGCTCTACCGGCAGGGCCACGACCAGATCATCGCCCGCCGCACGCGCGAGGGCGACAAGAAGCTCCGCTCCGCCCTCAGCCGCCTCTACTACCGGGGCGTCAACCGCTGGGTCGACGTGGAGCTCACCGACGGCGTCGGAGACTTCCGCATGCTGTCGCGCCCGGCCGTGGACGCCCTGCTGTCGCTGCCGGAGTACAACCGCTTCTCCAAGGGCCTCTTCTCCTGGATCGGCTTCGACACCGTCCACTTCGACTACCGCAACGCGCAGCGCGAGGCCGGTGAGACGAAGTGGAAGTTCGGCTCCCTGCTGAACTACGGCATGGACGGCCTGATCTCCTTCAACAACCGGCCGCTGCGCATCGGGATCTGGTTCGGCGTGTCGCTGGTCGCCCTGACCGGCCTGTACGCGCTGTGGATCACGATCATGGCGATCACCAACGGCGTCGAGTCCCCGGGGTACGTCACCCTCGTGGCGATCATCACCGGACTGGGCGGCGTCCAGCTGATCATGCTCGGCCTCATCGGCGAGTACATCGGCCGCATCTACTACGAGACCAAGCGCCGGCCGCACTTCCTGGTGAAGGAGTCGCACGGCTCGGAGCAGCCCCCGCGCGACGGCCGGACCGGGCCGGCGGCGGAGCCCCCCATCGTGGAGCGCAGCGCCCGATGAGCCGCAGGGACCAGCTCGGCCAGATCTTCCGCTTCGCCCTCGTCGGCGGCGTCAACACCGGCACGTTCTTCGGCATCTACCTCCTGCTGCACCCGTGGATGCCGTACTTCGCGGCCTACTCCCTCGCCTTCGTGCTGGCGATGGTCGGCTCGTTCTTCATGAACACCTACTTCACCTACCGGACCCGGCCGACCTGGAAGAAGTTCCTCCTCTTCCCGCTGACGAACGTCACCAACTACGTGATCCAGTCGGCCGGCCTCTACGCCCTGGTGACCTGGTCCGGGATGGACACCCGGATCGCCCCGCTGGTCGCGGCGATCGTGGCCATCCCGTTCACCTTCCTCCTCTCCCGCAAGATCCTCGTGCCGGGCGCCGCGCGGGCCCCCGAGCCGGAGCACGCGCACGACGGCCCGTCCAGGGTCTGAAACCCCCGAGCAGCCCTTCGGGCCCACCCCGTAGATTGAGGTGGCAGGCATTTCGGCAAGGGGCAAGGGGACAGACGTGTCAGCGGCTAGGCAAGGTGTCGTGGACGCCCGCAGGATCGTGGTCAAGGTCGGCTCCTCCTCCCTGACCACCGCGGCCGGCGGCCTCGACGCCGACCGGGTGGACGCGCTGGTCGACGTCCTGGCCAAGGCCCGCAGCGGCGGGGAGAAGGAGATCGTCCTCGTCTCCAGCGGAGCCATCGCCGCGGGACTCTCCCCGCTCGGCCTGCGCCGGCGCCCCAAGGACCTGGCCCGCCAGCAAGCCGCCGCCAGTGTCGGCCAGGGCCTGCTCGTCGCCCGCTACACCGCCTCCTTCGCCCGCTACGGCGTGCGTGTCGGCCAGGTGCTGCTCACCACGGACGACACCAGCCGCCGCGCCCACTACCGCAACGCGTACCGCACCCTCGACCAGCTGCTCGCCATGGGCGCCCTCCCGGTCGTCAACGAGAACGACACCGTCGCCACGGACGAGATCCGCTTCGGCGACAACGACCGGCTGGCCGCCCTCGTCGCCCACCTCGTCCGCGCCGACCTCCTCGTCCTCCTCTCCGACGTGGACGGCCTCTACGACGGCGACCCGTCCCAGCCCGGCACCACCCGGATCGACGAGGTCCACGGGCCCGAGGACATCGCGCACGTCTCGATCGGCAGCGCCGGCAAGGCGGGCGTGGGCACCGGCGGCATGGTCACCAAGGTCGAGGCGGCCCGGATCGCGGCCGCCGCAGGGATCCCGGTGGTGCTGACCTCCGCGAGCCAGGCCGCCGACGCCCTCGCCGGGCGGGGGACCGGCACGCTCTTCCACGCCACCGGGCGCCGCTCGGCGGACCGGCTGCTCTGGCTCCAGCACGCCTCGACCCCCCAGGGCCACCTGGTCCTGGACGACGGCGCGGTGCGCGCCGTCACCGAACGCGGCAGCTCGCTCCTGCCGGCCGGCATCGCCGCGGTCGAGGGCGACTTCGTCGCGGGGGACCCCGTGGAACTGCGCGCGGCCGACGGCCGCGCGGTGGCCAGGGGCCTGGTCAACTTCGACGCCAAGGAGCTCCCGCAGCTCCTCGGCCGCTCCACTCGCGAGCTCGCACGGGAACTCGGACCCGCGTACGAGCGGGAGGTCGTCCACCGGGACGATCTGGTCCTGCTGCAGGGCTGAGGTTCGGCAAAAGCGCAGCGCGGCGGGCCGGGGACTGGTCAACTGTGAGGGGCGGGCGGACACGCGCAGCGGAGACAGGAGGCGGCTGGTGAGACGAGCGCTGACCAGCGTCGGTCCGGGGGACGGTGACGGCGGCGGTGGCGGGGAGGAGCAGGACCACGCCTCCCGCCTGTGGCACGTGACCCTGAGCGTCTCCGGCAGGCCGGCCCCGCTGTCCGAGGTCCGGCGCGGGCTGGAACAGCTGGCCCACGACCACCCGTTCCTGCTGACCAGCCGGTACGCCGACGACCACGCGGAGATCCGCTACTGGGAAGAGGCCCGCGACCTCCACGACGCGGCGGCCGTCGCCCTGCGCCTGTGGGGCGAACACCGCTCCTCGGCGCAGCTCCCGCCCTGGGAGATCGTCGGCCTGGAGGTCATCGACCGCGCCACCTACCACCAACGCGTGGCCGAGGGCTACGGCCCGCCCCCGGCCCACCCGGTCGGCGTGCACCCGTACTGACCCGGCCCCCATCGCAGCCCGCCGG
Organism: Streptomyces sp. MB09-01; assembly: GCF_033794505.1. Classification (NCBI taxonomy): domain Bacteria; kingdom Bacillati; phylum Actinomycetota; class Actinomycetes; order Kitasatosporales; family Streptomycetaceae; genus Streptomyces; species Streptomyces sp. MB09-01. The sequence continues at coordinate 87,597 of NZ_JARAYQ010000001.1, forward strand.
GGGCCATCCGGGCCATCCGGCCGGCCGGGGACCGTTCAGCCCCGGCCCGGGGACCATCTGGCGCGGCCGGGGGCCGTCCAGGCCCCGCTGGGGAGCATCCGGCCGGCCGGGGACCGTCCGGCCGCGCCGGCGTTCGAGGCACGGGGTCCGGGGCGGAGCCCCAGGTTCTTTTCAGCCCGTCCGGCGCTTGAGGACCGGGTCCGGGCAGAGCCCGGGAAACGGCGAAAGGGCGGGGCGGGGAGAAGGCCCCGCGCAGCGGCCCCGTAGACGGCCCGCGGCGGCGTCTCGCGGGGTGGAACCCCATCGGCGGGGCACCGGCGGGGGATTACCCTGGGCGGCATGACCTCGCTCGATGCCGCCACCGCCACCTCGCCCGTCATCGCCACCGCGCAAGCGGCCCGCACCGCGGCCGCCGCCATCGCGCCACTCCCGCGGTCCGCCAAGGACACGGCCCTGCTGGCGATCGCGGACGCGCTGGAGGCCCGTACGGCCGAGATCATCGCCGCCAACGCCGTGGACACCGACAAGGCCCGCGCCGCCGGCACCAGCGAGACCGTCATCGACCGCCTCACCCTGACCCCGGACCGCGTCGCCGCCATCGCCTCCGACGTGCGCGACGTCGCCGCCCTCCCCGACCCCGTCGGCGAGGTCGTCCGCGGCTCCACCCTCCCCAACGGCATCGACCTCCGGCAGATCCGCGTCCCCCTCGGCGTCGTCGGGATCATCTACGAGGCCCGCCCCAACGTCACCGTCGACGCCGCGGCCCTCTGCCTCAAGTCCGGCAACGCGGTCCTCCTGCGCGGCAGCTCCTCGGCCTACGCCTCCAACACGGCGCTCGTCGCCATCCTCCGCGACGCCATCACCGAGGCCGGCCTCCCCGCCGACGCGATCCAGCTCGTCCCCGGCGAGTCCCGCGACTCCGTCCGCGAGCTGATGCGCGCCCGCGGCCTCGTCGACGTGCTCATCCCGCGCGGCGGAGCCTCCCTCATCAAGACCGTGGTCGAGGAGTCCACCGTCCCGGTCATCGAGACCGGTACCGGCAACTGCCACGTCTACGTCGACGCCCAGGCCGACCTGGACATGGCCGTGGACATCCTGGTCAACTCCAAGGCCCAGCGGCCGTCCGTCTGCAACTCCGCCGAGACCCTCCTCGTCCACCGCGACATCGCCGACGCCTTCCTGCCACGCGCCCTCGACGCGCTCGCCGACGCCGGCGTCACCGTGCACGGCGACGCCCGGGTCCTGGCCGCGGCCGAAGGAGGCAAGGTCACCGCCCTGCCCGCCACCGACGAGGACTGGGCCGCCGAGTACCTCTCCTACGACATCGCCGCCGGCGTCGTGGACTCCCTCGACGACGCCGTCACCCACATCCGCCGCTGGACCTCCGGCCACACCGAGGCGATCGTGACCACCTCGCAGGCCGCCGCGCGCCGCTTCACCCAGCTGGTCGACTCGACCACCGTCGCCGTGAATGCATCCACTCGGTTCACGGACGGTGGCCAGTTCGGATTCGGCGCCGAGATCGGCATCTCCACCCAGAAGCTGCACGCCCGGGGCCCGATGGGCCTTCCCGAGCTCACCTCGACGAAGTACATCGTCACCGGTGACGGTCACGTTCGGTAGTCACCCCCTGGGAGCGGGGTGGCCGGAATTCGGCGGACACCCTGCCCAAAGGCGCCCCCCAGGTCTAGGCTGGCCCTGTGCCGGACGACGTGGGGGGCAAGCCGTTCCCGGACGACGGGGAGCCCGACGACGACCGCGGAGGCGCGGATCAGGACTTCGCCTCCGTGGTGTTCGACGAGGCCTTCGTCCGGAACGCCGAGATCCATGAACCGAGTGCCGCCGAGCGCCAGCGGGCGGCGGACCGGGCTCGCGCGGAGGCGGAAGCCGCCCGCGCCGTGGCCGGCGGCTGGACGGGCGACGACGACTACGACGGATACGCCTACGGCCACCCCGACGGCTACGAGGGCGACGAACACGGCTGGGACGACCGCGGCCCCGGCTACCCCGACGGCACCTACGGCCCGTACGGGGCCTACGGCGGCAGCCTGCGCCCGTACCGCGGCCGGTCGCCCTGGCTGCGTCCGGTCGCCTGGGTGCTCGCCTTCGTGATGGGCCTCGGCATGGTCGCGCTCGCCTTCAGCGCCGTCTACCGCAGCGCCTCGGGCCAGTCGGACCCCGCCCCGGCGCCCGCCAGCACCCCCAGGCGCGAAGTCACCGGCGTCGGCGCGTTTACGTACCCCTCCGTCCGCCAACCCTGAAGGTACGACCCCACTCGCGTACGCCCGAGTAGGGGGCTTCTCTGAAGCGGGGACAGCGGGGAGAAGCGATGGCCGTTCCAGGAGATCCGCCCCACGGCACGCCCGAAGGCATGGGCGGGGGCGACGACGAGTTCCGGTCGGACGAGTACCGGTCGGTGGTGTTCGACGAGGACTTCGTCCGGGCTGCCCGGCTCCAGGAGTACTCGGCCCAGGAACGCATGGGCGAACACGCCAGGGCCGTGCGCAGTCGCTCCATCTGGTCGGGCGGCTCCGGGCCCCGCACTTCCACCCCCGGCCGGGGCGCCCGCCAGGGGATGCTGCTCGTGCTGCTCATCGCCACGGCCTTCTCGGCCGCCGTCTACATGGGGCTGCGCAACCCCTACGACCCCCCGCCCGGAGGGTCCGTCGCCCAGGCGCTCAGCAGCACCGTGGTCCCGCTCGCGCCGACGACCGCCGTGCCCGGCGGGCGGCCCGCCGACCTGTACGCGCAGAGCCCCGCCGCCGATTACCGCGTCGGGGCGGCCGGCATCACCCTGCCCGCCGTGCGCCGCACGCAGCACTTCACCGACGTCCAGATCGTCACCGCGCTGTCCATCGCCAAGGACTACCTGGTGAATTCCTCGTTGGACCCCGACGTCCTGGCCGGAGCCGCCAACCGGCCGGTGCGCGTCCTGCTCGACCCCGACCAGCTGGCGCAGTTCGACCGCAGCATGACCTCGCCCGCCGGCGACGGCCGGCACGCGGTCACCGGCTGGCTGGTCCGCTTCGACCCGGCCACCGCCGTCGTGGCCGACTCCCGGGTCCGGGTGAGCGGGACCCTCGCCTTCGCGGAGGTCTCCCCGGACGTACTGGAAGTGATCACCGACCACACCTTCGTGTACGCCGTGCGGCCGGCCACCGGAGCCCCGGCCGCGTCCGACGGCGCCTCGCTCTTCACCGTCCGGCGGGAGCTGCGGCTGCGCTTCGACCGGGACGACCTCGGTGCCCGGCGGCTGGAGCTGGCCGCGGCCTACGTGATGGCCGGGCCGCACGACTGCTCCAGCGACCCGGCCGGTGGCTTCCGTCCGGTGCCGGCCGGAGCCGGCCCGACCACCGTGGGCCCGGCCGCGAGCGACCCGTACGCCACCGGCCAGCCGCGGCGCGCGGCCGGGCTGTGCGGCGTACTGGCGCCCTCCGCGACCCCGGGGGAGGCCTCGCTCAGCCCTGCTCCGTAGCCCCGCCCTTGCCCGCCGGCCCGGCGCCCGCGGCGGATCCGCTGCCGGCGCCCGTGAACTTGTCGCGGAGCTTGCCGCCCACGTCGGCCGCGCCGCCCGCGATGTCGCCGACCAGCTTGAACAGCGGGTCCTTGCTGGTGCGCACCGAGTCGGCGTAGTGCGCGGCGGACTGGCGGAAGGAGTCGGTCACCGAGGTGTCCTTGTCCTCGTCGCGCCGCGGGTAGTGGCCGTCCATGATGCGCTGGTAGTCGCGGGTCTCCGACCACTTCTTCAGCTCGGCGGCCCGCACCGTGGTGAAGGGGTGCGTCCGGGGCAGCACGTTCAGGATCTTCAGGACGGAGTCGCGCAGGTCACCGCTCGACTCGTACTCCTCGGCCTGGGCCAGGAAGGCGTCCACGTTCATCTCGTGGAGGTGGTTGCCGCCCGCGATCTTCATCAGACCGCGCATCGAGGCGTGCACGTCCTGCCCCACCAGCAGCCCGGCCCGGTCGGCCGAGAGCTCCGACTTGCGGAACCACTCGCGCAGCGCGGTCACGAGCGCCGTGATCGCCACATTGCCCAGCGGGATCCACGCGATCCTCAGCGCCAGGTTCGTCAGGAACAGCAGGATCGTGCGGTACACGGAGTGACCCGACAGGGCGTGGCCCACCTCGTGGCCCACCACCGCCCGCATCTCCTCCTCGTCGAGCAGCTCGACGAGGCTCGTGGTCACCACGATGATCGGCTCGTCCAGCCCGATGCACATGGCATTGGGCTTCGGGTCCTGCTGCACGTACATCTGGGGGACCTTCTCCAGGTCCAGGATGTAACAGGCGTCGCGCAGCATCGCGTACAGGTGCGGGAACTGCGTCTCGCCCACGCGTACGGAGTCCGACAGGAACAGCAGCCGTAGGCTCCGCTCCGGAAGCAGCCCGCTCAGGGCCTTGAACACGGTGTCGAACCCGGTCAGCTTGCGCAGCGCCACCAGCGCCGAGCGGTCCGCCGGATGCTCGTACGCCCGCGAGGAGATACCGGGGAACCGCCTGCGGTCCCGCGCCGGTGCCTTCTCGAAACCCGTCTCCGTCATAGCGCCCTCCCCTGGAATGGCCTGCTTGGCCGTGCGTCTATCCTCTCCAACGCCTGAGTCGGCGTGAGCGTGCCCCAGGCCCCCGCATACGATGTGAGCGAAGTCTCCGCCCGCTCCCCGACTCGATAGGTACCTGCCTGATGAGCCTCGCCTCCACCGCCCACAACCTGGTCGTCCTCGCCTCGGAGGGGGCCGAACAGCACAGCGGCAACCACGACAGCCTGAACCCGTACCTGACCGGCGGCGGTGCCTTCGTCGTCCTGATGCTGATGCTCTGGGTCACCACGCGCCTGAACCGCGACCGCTAGACCGACCGGTCCGCCGGGCCAGTAGGCTCTGCGCTCATGGGAGAGCAGGAGATGCCTACCGGTCCGGTCAAGCGCCGGCTCGGCGTGATGGGCGGGACATTCGACCCGATCCACCACGGACACCTGGTGGCCGCCAGCGAGGTGGCCGCCCTTTTCCACCTCGACGAGGTGGTGTTCGTGCCCACGGGCGAGCCGTGGCAGAAGTCGCACGGGGCCGTCTCGCCCGCCGAGGACCGGTACCTGATGACGGTCATCGCCACGGCTTCGAACCCCCAGTTCTCGGTCAGCCGCATCGACATCGACCGCGGCGGGCCGACGTACACGATCGACACCCTGCGGGACCTCAAGGCGCTGAACGACGACGCCGACCTGTTCTTCATCACGGGTGCCGACGCTCTCGCACAGATCCTGACCTGGCGGAACGCCGACGAGCTCTTCTCGCTCTCCCATTTCATCGGCGTCACCCGCCCGGGCCACGTCCTCACCGACGACGGGCTGCCCGAGGGCGGCGTCTCCCTGGTCGAGGTGCCCGCGCTGGCGATCTCGTCCACGGACTGCCGTGCGAGGGTGGCCCAGGGGGATCCTGTCTGGTACTTGGTGCCGGACGGCGTCGTGCGCTACATCGACAAGCGTGAGCTGTACCGGGGAGCCTGAGCTTCCGGAGAGAGGGGCCCCGCGGTGAACGAGCGACAGGATCCGTACGACCCGTATGCCGCGCAGGAGCAGCAGCTCATCGGCTACGACGCGTACGGGCGGCCGGTGTACGGCCAGGTGCCCGTCCAGCCCGCTGCGCCCGCGCAGCAGTACGAACAGCAGCAGTACGGCTGCGACTACCAGGGCTACGGCCAGCAGCCGCCGCAGCAGCAGCAGTACTACGCGCCGCAGCCGGCCGCCCAGGAGTACGGGCAGCAGGACTACGCGCAGGCCCCCGGCTACGGCTACGACACGCAGCAGACCCAGCAGTGGATCCCGCAGCAGGTCGCCCCGCAGCAGGCCCCGGAGCAGGCCGCGCCGGAGCCGGCCGCCGCCGAGCCGCCGGCCCCGGCCGGGCGCCGGACCGCCCAGGTCCCCGAGCCGCGCCGCCCCGACGGCGAGCCCGAGGCTGGCCGGGACTACCGCACCGAGATGTTCGCCTTCATCGACCAGCCGGACGAGGACTCCGAGGACGTCATCGACTGGCTCAAATTCACCGAGAGCCGGACCGAACGCCGCGAGGAGGCCCGCCGCCGCGGCCGCAACCGGGTGGTGGCGCTGATCGTCGTCCTCGCCCTGTTCGTCGTCGGCGGCCTCGGCTACCTCTGGTACGCGGGCAAGCTGCCCTTCCTCGACCGACCCGGCCAGGACAAGAGCGGCGCGACCGCCGCCGCCGGGGCGCAGAAGCGCGACATGATCGTCGTCCACCTGCACAACACCAAGAAGGGCGGCACCTCCTCGGCGCTGCTCGTCGACAACGTCACCACCAAGCAGGGCGCCACCGTCCTGCTCCCGAACGCCCTCGGCGTCACCAACCAGGACGGTTCCGCGACGGCGCTCGGCAAGGCGGTCGAGGAGGGCGGCCTCGGCACGCGCGAGGCCCTCGACTCGGTGCTCGGCACCCAGATCGGCGGCACCTGGCGGCTGGACACCCCCTTCCTGGAGAACCTGGTCGAGCTGGTCGGCGGCATCGAGGTCGACACCGACACCGCGGTCCCGGCCGACGACGCCGCCAAGACCCCGGCCGTGGCCCAGGGACAGAAGCAGAGCCTGAGCGGCCCGATGGCCGTCGCGTACGCCACGTACCGCGGCCAGGGCGAACCGGAGACCAAGCAGCTCGAGCGCGTGGGCAAGGTGCTCCAGGCGGTCCTGCGCAAGGTTCCGAGCGACCCGAAGGCCGCGGCCGTGACGGTCGAGAGCATCGGCCAGATCCTCGACCCCGCCCTGAACGCGCAGACCCTCGGCGCCCTGCTGGCCCGGCTCGGCGAGCACGCCAAGGTGGGCGCGTACCGCACCGACCTCCTCGCGGTGAAGGCGGACGGCACCCTCACGGACGAGGCCAACAAGAAGGTCGTCAAGGAGGTGCTCGGCGGCTCCGTCGCCGCGGCGCAGCCCGGCGCCTCCCCGCGCGTCGGCCTCAAGGACGCCACAGGGGACGAGAAGACGCAGGTCGCGGCCAAGGCGACGCTGTTGAACGGCGGCTACACCTTCGTGGACGGCGGCAAGGCCGACAAGACCGCGGCCGCCTCCCAGATCACCTACCAGGACGACGCGCAGCGGGACCGCGCGATCGAGGTCGCCAAGACGCTGGGGCTGCCCGAGACGGTAGTGAAGAAGGCCGAGAACGTGGTGAACGCGGAGGTCGTGGTGATCCTGGGCAAGGACTACAAGGCGTCCTGACGGGGCTCCGGTCCGGTCCCGAGGAGCGCTTTCGCCCGCGCGGGCCGTTCCGCGCGGGCGGTGTCGGCGGTACATGAGACCCTTGTAAGGATCTGCCCGCCAACCCGAAAGCATGGCCAGTGACCGCCACGGACCGCTCCATCGAGCTCATCACCGCCGCCGCCCAGGCCGCGGCCGACCGGCTCGCGCACGACATCATCGCGTACGACGTCAGCGACGTGCTGTCGATCACCGACGCCTTCCTGCTCGCCTCGGCGCCCAACGACCGCCAGGTCAAGTCGATCGTCGACGAGATCGAGGAGCGCCTGCTCAAGGAGCTCGGCGCCAAGCCGGTGCGCCGCGAGGGCGACCGCGACGCCCGCTGGATCCTGCTCGACTACGTCGACATCGTCGTCCACGTCCAGCACAGCGAGGAGCGTGTCTTCTACGCGCTGGAGCGCCTGTGGAAGGACTGCCCCGAGATCGAGCTGCCCGAGGACGCCAAGCTCACCATCGGCAAGGCCGAGGAGCACGCCAAGCTGCGCGAGGCGGCGGGCGACGAGGACCTGGACGGTGATCTGTTCTGAGCACGAGCACCTCGGGCAAGTCCGGACGCAAGATCGTCCTCTGGCGGCACGGCCAGACCGCGTGGAACCTGGAGCGGCGCTTCCAGGGCTCCACGGACATCGAGCTGACCGAGACGGGTGTGGCGCAGGCGCGCCGCTCCGCACGGCTGCTCGCCTCGCTGAAGCCGGATGCCATCGTGGCCTCCGACCTGCAGCGCGCCTCCGCCACGGCGGCCGAACTGGCCTCCGTCACGGGGCTGCCCGTGCAACACACCGCGGCGCTGCGCGAGACGTACGCCGGCGAGTGGCAGGGCCTCACGCACGACGAGATCATCGAGAAGTACGGCGAGCAGTACGCCGCGTGGAAGCGCGGCGAACCGGTCCGCCGCGGCGGCGGTGAGCTGGAGACCGAGGTCGCCGACCGCGCCGCGCCGGTGGTCCTGGCGCACGCCGACCGGCTGCCGCAGGGCGGCACCCTGGTCGTGGTCAGCCACGGCGGCACCATCCGTACGACGATCGGGCGCCTACTGGGCCTGAACGCGTACGACTGGGAGGGCCTGGGCGGGCTCTCCAACTGCTGCTGGTCCGTCCTCGGCGAGGGCGCGCGCGGCTGGCGGCTGTTGGAGCACAACGCCGGCACCCTGCCGGAACCGGTGCTCGGCGACGACGACTGAGCTGCTTCCTGCCGCTTCTTGTCGCTCCCTGCCGGGGCTGCCATCCGGATTTCACTTTCCGGCTGGTCACAGGCTAGAGTTCTTCTTGTTCGCAGCGCAGAACACCGGAGACGGGGGGAGCGCGGCGGAGAGCGGGGCTATAGCTCAGTTGGTAGAGCGCCTGCATGGCATGCAGGAGGTCAGGAGTTCAATTCTCCTTAGCTCCACAATCAGGATCCCGTCCCCAACAGGGGGCGGGATCCTTGTTTTTGTACCCTTTGCGTTTGCTGACCTGGCCCGCACCGGCATGGCAGAATCGGACCGCCGGAGGGGGGAGACGACGGCCCGACGCGGGAGGGAGTCGCTGACGGATGGGTGCACACCGGCGCCGGTGCGACTGGTGCAACAACGGCACGCCGATCGTGCGGGACATGGACCCGGTCAACCCCGACTACCAGTACTGGTGCGAGGAATGCGCGCGGGCGTTGATCATAAAAGGCGACCCGATCGAGACGTACCGCGAGCTGGAAGGGGAGCCGATCTACGGCCGGCTGCTCGACGAGCACTGCACGCTCAAGCGGTTCTATCAGTTCGCAAGAGCGTGACAAGTTGGATTAAATCGGACATGGCCCATGGTCGGTGGAAACCGATTTTTGGACCAGGGCCATGACCGTGTAATGTTTGGGACGTCGCCAAGGGGAACCGGCAAGGGACACCGAAGCGGCAAGCAGAACAAGGGGCTATAGCTCAGTTGGTAGAGCGCCTGCATGGCATGCAGGAGGTCAGGAGTTCAATTCTCCTTAGCTCCACAGTGAAGAAGCGGGCCACCCGGATCGGGTGGCCCGCTTCTCGTTGTGCGGTCGTCCGAGCGGGCGCCACGGGTGCTGCGGTACCCTGACGCCATGCGTGCCGTACGCCTTCTGCTTACCGAGCCGCGCTGATCAGCGCCGACCTTCGAAAGGTCGGCATCGGCGCGGCGTCCCCTCCTGTGTGAGGGGTTTTTTCGTTTGGGCAGGCAGACACGGCGAAGACGATCGATGGAGCTTCAGAAATCATGAGCGAGACGAACACCCCGGCCCCCGAGGCGGCCGAGGCGCACCGCTACACGGCTGCCATGGCCGCCGACATCGAGGCACGCTGGCAGGACGTATGGGACGCGCAGGGCACGTACGAGGCCCCGAACCCGACCGGTGACCTGGCCGGGGACCCCGCGGTGGTCGCACGGCCCAAGAAGTTCATCATGGACATGTTCCCGTACCCGTCCGGGGCGGGGCTGCACGTCGGTCACCCGCTCGGGTACATCGCCACCGACGTCTTCGCCCGCCACCAGCGGATGACCGGCCACAACGTCCTGCACACCCTGGGCTTCGACGCCTTCGGCCTGCCGGCCGAGCAGTACGCCGTGCAGACCGGCACGCACCCGCGGGTGTCGACCGAGGCGAACATCGAGAACATGAAGGTCCAGCTGCGCCGGCTGGGCCTGGGCCACGACAAGCGCCGCTCCTTCGCGACCATCGACCCGGACTACTACAAGTGGACCCAGTGGATCTTCCTGCAGATCTACAACTCCTGGTACGACGCCGACGCGGGCAAGGCCCGGCCGATCACCGAGCTGGTCGCCGCCTTCGAGGACGGCTCCCGTGAGGTTCCCGGAGGCCGTGCCTGGGCCGAGCTGACCGCGGGCGAGCGCGCCGACGTGCTGAACGGCTTCCGGCTGGCCTACGCCTCCGACGCGCCGGTGAACTGGTGCCCCGGGCTGGGCACCGTACTGGCCAACGAAGAGGTCACCGCGGACGGCCGGTCCGAGCGAGGCAACTTCCCTGTCTTCAAGTCGCGCCTGAGCCAGTGGAACATGCGGATCACCGCCTACGCGGACCGGCTGCTGGACGACCTGGACGCGCTGGACTGGCCCGAGGCCATCAAGCTGCAGCAGCGCAACTGGATCGGCCGCAGCGAGGGCGCGCGCGTCGACTTCGCGCTGGGCGACGAGGCGATCACCGTCTTCACCACCCGCCCGGACACCCTGTTCGGCGCCACCTACATGGTGCTGGCGCCTGAGCACCCGCTGGTCGAGAAGTTCATCCCGGCCGCCTGGCCCGAGGGCACCCACGCGGTGTGGACCGGCGGATACGCCACCCCGGCCGAGGCCGTCGCCGCGTACCGCAAGCAGGCCGCGGCCAAGTCGGACGTCGAGCGGCAGGCCGAGGCCAAGGACAAGACCGGTGTCTTCACCGGCGAGTACGCGGTCAACCCGGTCAGCGGTCAGAAGGTCCCGGTCTTCATCGCCGACTACGTGCTGATGGGCTACGGCACCGGCGCGATCATGGCGGTCCCGGCGCACGACGCCCGCGACTTCGAGTTCGCGCGCGCCTTCGAGCTGCCCGTCCGCTGCGTGGTCGAGCCGACCGACGGGCGCGACATCGACCCGGCCGAGTGGGACGACGCCTTCGTCGCGTACGACGCCAAGCTGGTCAACTCGACGGGCGAGGGCATCTCCCTGGACGGCCTGGGCGTCGTCGAGGCGAAGGCCGCGATCACCGACTGGCTGGCCGAGCGCGGCATCGGCGAGGGGACCGTCAACTTCCGCCTGCGCGACTGGCTGTTCAGCCGGCAGCGCTACTGGGGCGAGCCCTTCCCGATCGTCTACGACGAGGACGGCGTCGCGCACCCGCTGCCCGAGTCGATGCTGCCCCTGGAGCTGCCGGAGGTCGAGGACTACTCGCCGCGCACCTTCGAGCCGGACGACGCGGCCTCCAAGCCGGAGACCCCGCTGTCGCGCAACGAGGAATGGGTCAACGTCCAGCTGGACCTGGGCGACGGCCGTGGTGTCCGCTCCTTCCGGCGCGAGACCAACACCATGCCGAACTGGGCCGGTTCCTGCTGGTACGAGCTGCGCTACCTGGACCCGAACAACGCGTCGGCCCTGGTGGACCCGGAGATCGAGCAGTACTGGATGGGCCCGCGCGAGGGCGCGCCGCACGGCGGTGTCGACCTGTACGTGGGCGGCGCCGAGCACGCCGTGCTGCACCTGCTGTACGCGCGCTTCTGGTCCAAGGTGCTGTTCGACCTGGGTTACGTCTCCTCGGCGGAGCCGTTCCACAAGCTGTTCAACCAGGGCATGATCCAGGCGTACGCGTACACCGACGCGCGCGGCGTCTACGTCCCGGCGGCCGAGGTCGAGGAGCGCGACGGCGGCTACTTCTACCAGGGCCAGCCCGTCAAGCGTGAGCACGGCAAGATGGGCAAGTCCCTGAAGAACGCCGTCACGCCCGACGAGATCTGCGAGGAGTACGGCGCGGACACCCTGCGCCTGTACGAGATGGCGATGGGCCCGCTGGACGTCTCGCGTCCGTGGGACACCCGTGCCGTCGTCGGCCAGTACCGCCTGCTGCAGCGCCTGTGGCGCAACATCGTCGACGAGGAGACCGGCCTGGTCACCGTCGTGGACGGGGAGCCGGCCGAGGACACCCTGCGCGCGCTGCACAAGGCGATCGACGGGGCCGGCGCGGACATGGCCGGGCTGCGCTTCAACACCGCCATCGCGAAGATCACCGAGCTGAACAACGCCCTGACGAAGGCGGGCCGCCCGCTGGAGCGCTCGGTCGCCGAGCGGCTGGTGCTGCTGATCGCCCCGCTGGCGCCGCACATCGCCGAGGAGCTGTGGAGCCGTCTGGGCCACGGGGAATCGGTGGTCCACCAGGACTTCCCGGTCGCGGACCCGGCGTACGTCGTGGACGAGACCGTGACGTGCGTGGTGCAGGTCAAGGGCAAGGTCAAGGCGCGGCTGGAGGTGTCGCCGGCGATCTCGGAGGCGGAGCTGGAGCAGCTGGCCGTGACCGACGAGGGCGTCGTGGCGGCCCTGGGCGGCGCGGAGATCCGCAAGGTGATCGTGCGTGCGCCGAAGCTGGTGAACATCGTCATCTGACCGCGGTAGGACGGGGCACCCATGTATGGGGGAGATCCCGTACGGGCAGGTTGGGGGTTCGAATGGAACCCCCAGCCTGCCCGTGGCGTTTACGGTTGAGGTGACGGCAGTAAGCCGGCGGGGACTGGGGAAGGGACACTCATGGAGGCCGCGTTGATCATCTTCGCGCTGATGGTGCTTTTCGCCTTCCTGGGCTTGGGCGCGTACGTGACCGTCAAGGTGGTGAAGGCGACCAAGCGCGGAGTGGACCGGACGATCACCCAGGCGCGACGGACGGTGGAGGACACCACCCTGCGGGCCAAGAGCTTCGGCCAGGTCGGGGTCACGGGAGCGCTGGCGCAGCTGCGGCTCGACCTGCGGACGTCGATGCGGTCCACGCAGCAGGCGCTGCACGAGGGGGTCCGGCTCGACGCCTCGCTGCGGGAGTCGATCGCCCTGTTCGAGCGGCTGAGCGCGCACGGCCACGAGCTGGACGACGAGCTGAAGCGGCTGGAGCAGGATCCGGACCGCACGCGGATCGCGGAGCGCATGCCCGACCTGCGGGAGCGGACGGCCAAGATCACACAGGCCGCGGATTCGCTGCGCTGGGCCGCGCGGGACCGTGCCAGCCGTTTCGCGGAGGACGACCTGTCCGCCCTGTCGGCCCAGATCGAGATGGAGTCCGGCGCGCTGCGGGACTGGTCGCGGGAGTCGGTGGACCACCTGGCGGCGGCGGCCGCGGAGTGGGACGCGGCGCAGCAGGCGCAGGACCCGCAGCCGGCACAGCAGCAGCGTGAGCAGCCGCAGAAGGCGGCGCTGAACCCTGCCGCTCCGGCGCCCGAATACCCGTGGCAGAAGACACGCCGACCGGAGAGCACGACCTGATCGGCAGTTCTCGACCTGACCGGCAGTTCTTCGAGCCTCGCCGCACGCATCCGGCCTCGCCGGCGTTTGCGGCGCAGGGTCTGGGGCGAGCCCCGATGTCGGAAGGGGCCGGGGAGACGAGCCCCGCACAGCCGGACGCAGGCCCCGGCAAGGGGCCCAGGCTGCCGTCACACCCCCACTGGCGGTAACCTCCGCCTCATGTCCCGCCATGTCGCCATCGTCACCGATTCCACGGCCTACCTGCCCCAACCTGCCATGGCGCGGCACGGAATCACCTCCGTCCCGCTGACCGTGGTCCTCGGCGGCGAAGCGCTCGAGGAGGGCACCGAGATCTCGGCGCGCAGCCTGGCCGTGGCCCTGCAGAAGCGCCGGTCGGTGACCACGTCGCGCCCCAGCCCGGAGGAGTTCGTCCGGGCCTACCGGGCGGCCGCGGACGCCGGGGCGACCGGCATCGTCAGCCTGCACCTGTCCGCCGAGCTGTCCGGCACGTACGACGCCGCCGTGCTCGCGGCGAAGACCGCATCCGTGCCGGTGCGCGTCGTGGACACCGGCATGATCGCGATGGCCCTGGGCTTCTGCGCGCTGGCCGCCGCCGAGGTTGCCGGGGCGGGCGGTTCCGTGGACGAGGCCGTGGCGGCCGCCGAGAAGCGGGCGGCGGACATGTCCGCGTACTTCTACGTCGACACCCTCGACTACCTGCGTCGTGGCGGCCGGATCGGGGCCGCGCAGGCCCTCCTCGGCTCGGCGCTGGCGGTGAAGCCCCTGCTGACGCTGGAGGGCGGGCGGATCGAGCCGCTGGAGAAGGTGCGTACGGCCTCCAAGGCCATCGCCCGCCTGGAGGAGCTGGCCGTAGAGCGGGCCGGGTCCGCGGCCGTCGACGTGGCCGTGCACCACCTGGCGGCACCGGAGCGGGCCGAGAAGCTCGCCCAGCGGCTCCGTGAGCGCATCCCCGGACTGGTCGAGCTGCACGTCAGCGAGGTCGGTGCGGTGATCGGCGCGCACACCGGGCCGGGGCTGCTGGCGGCGGTCGTCTCCCCTCGCTGAACACCTCGCCGTTCCCCTCGCTCATCATCGTGCTGGTCACCGGAACGAGTGGCCCGGTTATCCACAACGGGCCGGCCATCCACCGGAATTGAAGGCTCCGAACGGGGGCCGGGGCGGGCCCCTACCGTCGTGGCATGACTCTTCGAACGCGTACTTCGCATCCGTCGGGCGGCGCCACCAGTGGTCCGGGCCGCTCCCGTCCTTCCGACAGCCGTGTCTTTGACGGCCGGCTCTCCGACAGTCGCTTCCCGGGCGGTCGTCTGCGCCACCGCCGTGGCCGCGCCGGGCGCCCGGGACACCGGGTTTCCCAGGCGGAGCCCGGCGCGGTGCGCCGGCGGGCCGAAGCCCTGCTCGGTGGCAGCGGTCCGCCGCAGGCACCGCCGCCGGCCGAGGCGGATCCCGGGACCCTGCCCGGCGAGGGCGCCGGGTCCGGGGCCGCCGGGCTCGAGGCGGGGCTGCCTCCCGGGGCAGCGCGGAGGCTGGCCGTGCGGGAGCGACTGCCACTGTGGCTGCAGGCTCGCTGCGGGGTGGAGCCGCGCACGGTGGCCGCCGTCGCGGTGGTGCTGGCCGCCGCCGTCGGCTTCGCCGGGCATCAGTACTGGTCGGCCCGGCCGCGGGAGGTGACCGTCCCGGCGCAGGTCGCCCCCGGGGTGGTTCCGGCGGCGGCCACGGCGCCGACTGCCGCACCGCCGGCGGGTGGGGGCGGGGGCGCCGGTGGCGGCGCGCGGATCGTCGTCGACGTCAGCGGCAAGGTCCGGGACCCCGGGGTGCGCCGGCTGCCCGCCGGTTCGCGGGTGGAGGACGCGCTGGCCGCCGCCGGGGGAGTGCGTCCGGGTACCGACACCACCGGACTGAACCGGGCCCGGGTGCTGGTGGACGGCGAGCAGGTGCTGGTGGGCGCCCCGGCGCAGCCCGCGCCGGCCGGGGCCGCCGCCGGTCCGGGTCCGGGTCCGGGGCCGATCAGTCTGGGTTCGGCCACGGTCGCGCAGCTGGACGGTCTGCCGGGGGTCGGGCCGGTCCTGGCCCAGCACATCGTCGACTTCCGCACCGCCCGCGGCGGCTTCCGGTCCGTGGAAGAGCTCCGCCAGGTCGACGGCATCGGGGAGCGGCGCTTCGCCGACCTGCGTACGCGGGTGCGGCCGTGAACCGCTCCGAAGGGCCGCCGGGCCCGGTGGATCTGCGCCTCGCGGTGCCGGCCGTGGCCGCTTGGGCGGCGGCCGCCCTCGCCCTGGACGCGCCCGCCGGCCGGACCGCCCTCGGGGTGGGGCTGGGGGTGGTCTGCGCGGGCCTGCTGATCCTGGCCGGGTGCCGGCGCCCGGGCCCGCGGTGGAGGGTCGCCCCGGCCGTGGCGGCGGCCCTGCTCTGTGCGGCGGCCGGGGCCGGGGTGGCGGGGCTCCAGCGGGCCGAGGCGCGGGCCGGGCCGGTCGCAGGGCTCGCGCGGGAGCAGGCCCGCGTCCTCGCCGAGCTCACCGTCGGCTCCGATCCGCGGACCGCCCGCGGTGGGAGCGGGCCGCCGGTGGTGGCGCTGGACGCGGTGGTGACCCGGGTGACCGGGCCCGACGGTACGAGCACCCGGGTCGAGACCCCGGTGCGGGTGCTGGCAGGGCATGCGGCATGGGCCCGGCTGCAGCCGTCGACCCGGGTGGCGGTGGTCGCCCGGCTGGCCCCGGCCCGGGACGGGGAGCGGGCCGTGGCGCTGCTCCGCCCGGCCGCTGACACCCCGCCCCGGGTGACCGGCGGTCCGGACACCGCGCAGCGGCTCGCGGGGCAGCTGCGGGCCGGGCTGCGCGAGGCCACCGAGGGGCTCGCACCGGACGCCAGGGCCCTGCTGCCGGGGCTGGTCGTCGGGGACACGTCCAGGGTGCCGCCCGATCTGTACGAGGCCTTCCGGGCCACCGACCTGCTGCACCTGCTGGCCGTCTCCGGGTCCAACCTGACCGTGGTGCTCTTCCTGCTCATCGGGCCCCCGGCCCGCGCGCAGCAGGCCGAACGGCGCGGGCTCGCGCCCCGGCTCGGGCTCTCGCTGCGGGTGACCGCCCTGTGCGGGGCGGCCCTGACGCTGGGGTTCGTGGTGGTGTGCCGGCCGGAGCCCAGCGTGCTGCGGGCCGCGGCCTGCGGGGCGGTCACCCTGCTGGCCATCGCCACCGGGCGGCGCAGGTCCCTGATCCCGGCCCTGGGCGCGGCCGTACTGCTGCTGGTGCTCTACGACCCGTGGCTGGCCCGCAGTTACGGTTTCCTGCTCTCCGTGCTGGCCACCGGGGCGCTGCTCACCCTCGCTCCCCGGTGGAGCGAAGCCCTGCGGCGGCGCGGGACGGGACCCCGGCTCGCCGACGCGCTCGGGGCCGCCGCGGCCGCCCAGGCGGTGTGCGCGCCGGTGGTGGCCGTGCTCGCGGCCCGGGTCAGCCTGGTGGCGGTGCCGTGCAACCTGCTGGCCGAGCTCGCGGCGGGTCCGGCCACGGTCCTCGGCTTCGCCTCGCTCGCCGCGGCCCCGCTGTGGATGCCCGCCGCGCAGGCGCTCGCCTGGTGTGCGGGCGTGCCGGCCGGGTGGATCGCGGCCGTGGCCCGGACGGGGGCGCGGGTGCCGGGGGCGGAGCTGGCCTGGCCGGGCGGACTCACCGGCGGCCTGCTGCTGGCCGCGGTCATCGTGGCCGCCGTTGCCGTGGGGGGCAGGATCGGGCGCCGGCGGTGGCTCTGCTCCGCGCTGGCGGTGCTGCTGCTCCTCGCCGTGCTGCGGCCGCCGCAGCTCACCCGTACGCTCGCCGGCTGGCCTCCGCCGGACTGGAGCTACGTCCAGTGCGCGGTGGGGCAGGGGGACGCCGCCGTCCTCGCGGTCGGCCCGGGAGAGGCCCTGGTGGTGGACGCCGGACCGGAGCCCGGCCCGGTGGACCAGTGCCTGCGCGCGCTGGGTGTGCACCGGGTGCCGATGCTGCTGCTGACGCACTTTCACGCCGACCACGTCGGAGGGCTGTCCGGGGTGCTGCGCGGGCGGTCCGTGGGTGTGATTCAGGCCACCACCCTGGAAGAGCCGTCGGCGCAGGCGGAGTTCGTCCGCCGGACGGCCGCGGCCGCAGGTGTGCCCGTCGTGCAGGCGGCCCAGGGGGAGCGCCGCCGGGCCGGCCCGCTGGAGTGGCAGGTGCTGTGGCCGCCGGCGGCCGGGCCGCCGCCCGAGGGGCCCAACGACGCGAGCGTCGCCCTGCTGGTACGCGGTTCCGGCCTGACCCTGCTCCTGCTCGGCGACCTCGAACCACCCGCGCAGCAGGCGCTCCTGAGGGAGCATCCGCAGTTGGGGCCGGTGGACGTCCTCAAGGTCGCCCACCACGGCTCCGCGCACCAGGATCCCGAGCTGACCGCCCGGGTCCGGCCGCGCCTCGCGATTGTTCCCGTCGGCACAAAAAACCGCTACGGGCACCCCGCGCCGGGTACGCTCGCACGCCTGCGGGCGGTGAGGGCGACGGTGCTGCGCACCGACACCGACGGCGCGATCGCCGTCAGCGGAAGCGGCGTTCGTATGCGTGCGTTTCCGGCCAACCGGCGCCGGATCCGGCGCGGGCATACCGGGCGCGACCGCTCTGTTTGCCCACAACCCGACAGCATGATCGAATGCGTCTTCGCCAGAACGGTCCAAGTCCACACAGCACGGGGGTGCATCAGCCATGTTCGGTCGCAGGCGGGGGATGGAGACGGCCGGAAGTTCCAGCCCGCACACATCCGCGACACTGACGCTGCCGCCGACGGCACGTCTGCTCAGCTGCCGGGTTCTCGACACGGTCCACCAGCCGATCCGGCAGGCCGCGTTCGAGGTGACCGACCCGATCGGGCGACGGATCGTCAGCGGCGAGACCGATCCGTTCGGCGGTTTCACGGCGGCCGTGCCGGAGGGGGAGTACCGGCTCTCCGTCACCGCCGAGGGGTACACGCCGTTCCACGGGGCGACGCTCGTGGGGGACCCGGCGCAGCCGGGCACGGGGGAGATCGTCCTCGACGCGGTGGAGCCGCCGCTGCTGCCGCAGCCCGGTCACTGGGAGCTCGACCCGACGCACTCCTCCATCGCCTTCACGGCCCGGCACATCGGGATGGCCCGGATCCGCGGCCGGTTCAACACGTTCGCCGGAGCGGTACGGATCGCCGAGCGCATGGAGGACTCCTCCATGCACGTGATCATCGATGCGGCGAGCATCGACACCGGGGTGCGGCTGCGCGACGACCACTTGCGGTCGGGGGACTTCCTGGACGCGGTGCGGTACCCCACGGTGGAGTTCTACAGCGAACGGTTCATCCACCGCAGTGGCAGCCGCTGGGCCGTGGCCGGCGCCCTGACCCTCCACGGGGTCAGCCGTTCCGTCACCCTGGACACGCAGTACCTGGGTCTCGGCACCGGCCTGGAGGGCGAGCCGCGGGCCGCCTGCCGGGCCACCGCCGAACTGAACCGCGAGGACTTCACCTTGAACTGGCAGTCGGTGCTGGCGCACGGGATCGCGGCGATCGGTCCGAGCGTGGACGTGACGCTGGACGTCCAGATCGTGCACAAGGCCTGATCCCGGACGCTCCCCTAAGGGGCTTCCAGCCAGCCTTCGTACTCGGCGGCGAGGCCGTCCAGCGAGGTGGCGTCGAGCCGTTCCTGAGGATCCTCGACGACCACCAGCCACTGGGCGTCCTCGGCGTCGTCCTCGCCCGCCAGCGCGTCGCGGACCAACTGCGGTTCCTCCGGGAGGCCGAAGCGGTCCACGGCCTCCTGCGCCACTTCCTCGGCGGCGTCGCGGTCGGGCAGGACGAGTACATGTCGCACGTTCACGCGACCATTCTCGAGTATGAGGTGAGGGGGGCCGTGGCGCGGGGGGCTGTCAGTGCGGCATGGGATGCTGGAGGCGATGGCCACCAGGAAGAACCCCACCGACGATCCGCTCGCCCCGCTCACCCTCGCGGTGGGACAGGAGGAGCTGCTGCTCGACCGCGCCGTGCGGGAGGTGGTGGCGGCCGCCCGCGCCGCCGATGCCGACACGGACGTCCGCGACCTCGCCTCCGAGCAGCTCCAGCCCGGCACGCTGGCCGAGCTGACGAGCCCCTCGCTCTTCTCCGAGCGCAAGGTGCTGGTCGTGCGCGATGCGCAGGACCTGTCCGCGGACTCGGTCAAGGAGGTCAAGGCCTACCTCGACGCGCCTTACGAGGAGATCATCCTCGTCCTCCTCCACGCGGGCGGGGCCAAGGGCAAGGGCCTGCTGGACGCGGCGCGGAAGGCCGGCGCGCGGGAGATCGCCTGCCCGAAGATGACGAAGGCCGCCGACCGGCTCTCGTTCGTACGGGGCGAATTCCGCACGCTGGGCCGGGCGGCGACCCCGGAGGCCTGCCAGACCCTGGTCGACGCGATCGGCAGCGACCTACGGGAGCTGGCGAGTGCGGCGGCGCAGCTGTGCGCGGACGTCGAGGGCACCATCGACGAGGCCGTGGTCGGCCGCTACTACACCGGCCGAGCCGAGGCCTCCAGCTTCACGGTCGCCGACCGGGCGGTCGAGGGACGTGCGGCCGAGGCCCTGGAGGCCCTGCGCTGGTCCCTGTCCACCGGGGTGGCGCCGGTCCTCATCACCAGCGCCCTGGCCCAGGCGGTGCGCGCGATCGGCAAGCTGGCCTCCGCCCCGCGCGGGGCCCGCCCCGGCGACCTCGCCCGGGACCTGGGCATGCCGCCGTGGAAGATCGACCGGGTCCGCCAGCAGATGCGGGGCTGGTCGGCGGACGGTGTCGCGGACGCGCTGCGCGCCGTGGCCGCCGCCGACGCGGGGGTCAAAGGCGGCGGCGACGACCCCGAGTACGCCCTCGAGAAAGCGGTCGTCGCGGTGGCCCGCGCGGCCCGCCCGCAGCGCCGCTAGGCCCGTCGCTCCTCATCCGGATCCTGTCGGGCCGCGGATACGGCCTCCCGGCCCGCGGCCGTCGGCGCGTGGGTCCGGCGCGCCAGGGTTAGCCTGGACACGGGGAATCCGCCGGTCAGGCCGCCTCCACCACGGGACGGAAGCGGCGTCCGGGTGGGCGAGAGGAAGGTGCCGTGGCCGGCAGACTGCGGGTGACGACGGTGGACGCCGGGCCCTTCTCCATGCCGAAGAGCGGCCTCATGTACGGGTCCGCCGGCATGGTCACCGTGCCCTCGACCGTTGCCGTCATGGAGCACGCCACCCACGGGCTGGTCCTCTTCGACACGGGGATCAACCACCGCGTGGCGGACCCCGAGGCCGCCGAGGCCCACTGGGGTCCGGGGCTGCGGGCGGCGTACGGGGCCGAGGGGTTCACCCGGGCGCACGCCGTCGACGCGCAGCTGGAGCGCCTCGGCTACCGGCTCGGAGACGTCAGGTACGTCGTCTACTCCCACCTGCACCTCGACCACGCCGGAGGGATGACCTACTTCCCGCACGCCGTGCACGTGGTCCAGCACGAGGAGCTGCGTCACGCCTGGTGGCCGGACCGCTGGACCGCCCGGGGCTACGCGTTCAACGACTACGCGGGCAGTCGGGACTACGAGTTCCTGGAACTCAGGGGCGACACGGACCTGTTCCAGGACGGAACGCTCACCGTCCTGCACACCGCCGGCCACACGCCCGGTCACCAGGGCGTGGTCCTGGATCTCGAGAACTACGGACGGATCGGCCTGATGGGCGACGCCGCGCACCTGCAGGAGGGACTGGACCGGAACGTTCCCATGCCCAGCGACTGGAACATCGAGGAGAAGATGCTCAGCCACGGCCGGCTGCGCGCGCTGTCCCGGGCCGGCATCCCCGTGTTCCTCTCCCACGACCCCGGTCACTTCGCGTCCCTGCCGCACGACGGCGAGTTCTGGGACTAGATCCCGAACAGACGGCCCGGCGGGGAGCCTGCGGCCGGGCTCGGGAACAGCGCCAGCGTCGTGACCAGCGACATTGCGGCCCACGAGAGCCCGCCGCGCCGCTCCGCTTCCCTGCGCGAAGGGCGCCGCACGAGGGCACCGCGACCAAAGTGCCGCCGCCGTCCGCGGGCAACGCGAAGGCCCCGGCCGCCACCCTGGGGAAGGGTGGAGGCCGGGGCCTTCGGTCACTGCATTGGTGCGCCGCACCCGCGTGGCGAACGCAGGCCGCGTGCGGCGCGGTGTGCCGGTGAAGGAGCGGAAGAGAGGGCCCGCTGGGTCCTTACCGGCGATTCACATCGAGAGCTCAGCCCTGGAGGGAGGCAACCTTGATCGCCAGCGCCGACTTCTTGTTGGCGGCGGCGTTCTTGTGGATGACACCCTTCGAGACAGCCTTGTCGAGCGCACGCGCGGCGGCGCGAGAAGCCACGGTGGCCTTCTCGACGTCACCGGCGACGACGGCCTCGCGGGCCTTGCGGATCGCGGTCTTGAGCGAGGACTTGACGGCCTTGTTACGCAGGCGCGCCTTCTCGTTCGTCTTGTTCCGCTTGATCTGGGACTTGATGTTCGCCACGAAAGAGCCTTTTCAGGTTCAGAGTTTTGTTCTTCGGATTGTGCCTCGACAGCTGAGAGGGCATACGAGACACAGCTGCCCAGGCTACCAGGCACGCTCCTGGCGGCCCAAACCGAGCGCACTGCCCCGTCCATGGGACCATGGGAGGACTCAGACTCCGTTCCGAGTTCCGACTGCGACCGAGAATCAGGACACTGCGTGCCCGCGATCCCCAGCCACGTGCCCGAGCCGAGCCGTACCGACTCGGCGTTGATCCGCAATTTCTGCATCATCGCGCACATCGACCACGGCAAGTCGACGCTTGCCGACCGGATGCTCCAGATCACCGGTGTGGTCGACCAGCGGCAGATGCGCGCCCAGTACCTCGACCGCATGGACATCGAGCGTGAGCGGGGCATCACGATCAAGTCCCAGGCGGTCCGGCTGCCCTGGGCGCCCACCACGGGCGAGGGTCAGGGCAACACCCACATCCTCAACATGATCGACACCCCCGGGCACGTCGACTTCACCTACGAGGTCTCGCGCTCCCTCGCCGCGTGCGAGGGCACGGTCCTCCTGGTGGACGCCGCCCAGGGCATCGAGGCCCAGACCCTCGCCAACCTGTACCTGGCGATGGAGAACGACCTCGCGATCGTTCCCGTACTGAACAAGATCGACCTGCCGGCGGCCCAGCCGGAGAAGTTCGCGGAGGAGCTCGCGAACCTCATCGGCTGCCAGCCCGAGGACGTACTGCGCGTCTCGGCGAAGACCGGTCTCGGCGTCGAGGCGCTGCTCGACAAGGTCGTCGCCACCGTCCCGGCCCCGGTCGGCGTCAAGGACGCCCCGGCCCGCGCGATGATCTTCGACTCGGTCTACGACTCGTACCGCGGCGTCGTGACCTACGTGCGTGTGGTCGACGGCCAGCTGAACAAGCGCGAGCGCATCCGGATGATGTCCACCGGCGCCACGCACGAGCTGCTGGAGATCGGCGTCTCCTCGCCGGAGATGACCCCGTCCGACGGCATCGGCGTCGGCGAGGTGGGCTACATCATCACCGGCGTGAAGGACGTCCGCCAGTCCAAGGTCGGTGACACCATCACCAGCCTGCACAACGGCGCCACCGAGGCGCTCGGCGGCTACAAGGACCCGCGGCCGATGGTCTTCTCGGGCCTGTACCCGCTCGACGGCTCGGACTACCCGGACCTGCGCGAAGCCCTCGACAAGCTGCAGCTGAACGACGCCGCGCTCGTCTACGAGCCGGAGACCTCGGCGGCGCTCGGCTTCGGCTTCCGCGTCGGCTTCCTCGGCCTGCTCCACCTGGACGTGGTCCGCGAGCGCCTGGAGCGCGAGTTCGGCCTCGACCTGATCGCCACCGCGCCCAACGTGGTCTACCGGGTGGTCATGGAGGACGGCAAGGAAGTCACCGTCACCAACCCGAGCGAGTTCCCCGAGGGCAAGATCTCGGACGTGTTCGAGCCGGTCGTACGGGCCACCGTGCTCGCCCCGACCGAGTTCATCGGCGCGATCATGGAGCTGTGCCAGCAGCGCCGCGGCACCCTCCTCGGCATGGACTACCTCTCCGAGGACCGGGTCGAGATCCGCTACACCCTCCCGCTCGCGGAGATCGTCTTCGACTTCTTCGACCAGCTGAAGTCCAAGACGCGCGGCTACGCCTCCCTCGACTACGAACCCACCGGCGAGCAGTCCGGCAGCCTGGTCAAGGTCGACATCCTGCTGCACGGCGACAAGGTCGACGCCTTCTCCGCCGTCACGCACAAGGACGCCGCCTACGCCTACGGCGTGCGCCTGGTCGCCAAGCTGCGCGAGCTCATCCCGCGGCAGGCCTTCGAGGTGCCGATCCAGGCCGCGATCGGCTCCCGCGTCATCGCGCGCGAGACCATCCGCGCCATCCGCAAGGACGTCCTCGCCAAGTGCTACGGCGGTGACATCTCCCGTAAGCGGAAGCTGCTGGAGAAGCAGAAGGAAGGCAAGAAGCGGATGAAGATGGTCGGCTCCGTGGAGGTCCCGCAGGAGGCCTTCATCGCCGTCCTGTCCAGCGACGAGTCCGGCGGCAAGAAGAAGTAGCGCCGCCCCGCCACTCGACGGAATCAGGCCCCCACGCACCGGCGTGGGGGCCTGTTTCGTTATGAACCGGCCGCTCGCGAGCTCTTACGCAGGCGCCGGACGGGCTTTAGTCTGATCACTGCTCGATGGTTACTCGCCAGTCACTAGCTGGTACGTCTCAAACCCGCCAGTCCCCAGCGCACCCAAGCGCCCCACGCCCACGCACTACCGCGTGGATCGGTCCGGAGGATGTCGTGAGCGACACACAGGCCTATCTCGAGAACCGCCCGCCCACCGTGGCGGTGCTCTTCCTTGAGCGCGTCGCAGCGACGCCGAACGCGGAGGCCTACCGGTTCCCGGTGCCCGCGGCCGGCGGCCAGGGCGCCGACGACTGGAAGTCGCTCAGCTGGGGCCAAGCGGCCGAGCGGGTCTTCGCCATCGCCGCCGGGCTGATCGCCCTCGGCCTGCAGACGGAGGAGCGCGTCGCGCTCGCCTCCAACACCCGGGTCGAGTGGATCCTCTCCGACCTCGGCGTGATGTGCGCGGGCGGCGCGGTCACCACCGTCTACCCCAGCACCAACGCGGACGAGTCGGCCTTCATCCTCGCCGACTCCGAGAGCCGGGTGCTCATCGCCGAGGACGCCAAGCAGCTGGCGAAGGCGCGCGAGCGCCGCGCCGACCTGCCGAAGCTGGCGCACGTCGTGGTCCTGGAGGCCGCGGACGCGGTCGCCGCCGACGGCGACCCCGAGGGCTGGGTGCTCTCGCTCGCCGAACTGGAGGCGCGCGGCAAGGAGTACCTCGTCAAGCACCCCGAGGCGGTCAAGGAGCGGGTCTCGGCCATCACCTCCGACCAGCTCGCCACCCTCATCTACACCTCCGGCACCACCGGCCGCCCCAAGGGCGTGCGGCTGCCGCACGACAACTGGTCGTACATGGCCAAGGCCATGGTCGCCACCGGCCTGATCGGCCGGGAGGACGTGCAGTACCTGTGGCTGCCGCTGGCGCACGTCTTCGGCAAGGTGCTGACCTCCGGGCAGATCGAGGCCGGGCACGTGACGGCCGTCGACGGCCGGATCGACAAGATCATCGAGAACCTGCCGATCGTGCAGCCCACGTACATGGCCGCCGTTCCGCGCATCTTCGAGAAGGTCTACAACGGCGTGGCCGCCAAGGCCCGCGCCGCCGGCGGAGCCAAGTACAAGATCTTCCAGTGGTCGGCCGGCGTCGCCCGCGAGTACGCCAAGGTCACCCAGGACAACTTCCGCCGCACCGGTCAGGCGAGCGCCCCCTTCGGCCTCACCACCAAGCACAAGATCGCCGATGCGCTCGTCTACTCCAAGCTCCGCGAGGCCTTCGGCGGCAACCTGCGCGCCGCCGTCTCCGGCGCCTCCGCGCTGGCGCCCGAGATCGGCTACTTCTTCTCCGGCGCGGGCATCCACATCCTGGAGGGCTACGGCCTGACGGAGTCCAGCGCGGCCTCCTTCGTCAACCCGGGCGAGGCCTACCGCACCGGCACCGTCGGCAAGCCGCTCCCCGGCACCGAGGTCCGCATCGCGGACGACGGCGAGGTCCTGCTGCGCGGCCCCGGCATCATGCAGGGCTACCACCAGCAGCCGGACAAGACCGCGGAGGTCCTGGAGTCCGACGGCTGGCTGCACACGGGCGACATCGGCGAGCTGTCGGCCGACGGCTACCTGCGCATCACCGACCGCAAGAAGGACCTGATCAAGACCTCGGGCGGCAAGTACGTCGCCCCGGCGGAGATCGAGGGCCAGTTCAAGGCGATCTGCCCGTACGTGTCGACCATCGTCGTGCACGGCGCCGACCGGAACTTCTGCTCGGCCCTGATCGCCCTCGACGAGCCGTCGATCCTCACCTGGGCGGCCGACAACGGGCTGGAGGGCAAGACGTACGGACAGGTCCTGGCCGCACCGGAGACGGAGCGCCTGATCGAGACGTACGTACAGACCCTGAACGAGGGCCTCCAGCGCTGGCAGACGGTCAAGAAGTTCCGACTGCTGCCGCGTGACCTCGACGTCGAGCACGGGGACCTGACGCCCAGCCTGAAGCTGAAGCGGCCGGTGGTCGAGCGTGAGTTCAAGCACCTGATCGAGGAGATGTACGAGGGGTCGCGCGAGGCGTGACGCCTGCCGCGGGCTCGGCGGGGCGAGGCGGCCGGGCCGCCCCGCGGAGCTTCGCCGCTGCCTGACGGGGCCGGGAGTGGGGCTGCTGGGAGGTGCGTCCCTGCGGGCTGCTTCCCGGGGCTCCGCCCCGGTCCCCGCGCCTCGAACGCCGGTGGGGCCGGATTGGCTCCGGCCGGGCCGGATTGGCTCCGGCCGGGCCGGGATGGTGCCGGCGGGGCCGGACCGGGCGTCGGGATCGTGCGGCGGGGCTGAGGCGTGTCCGGGGTGCGGGAGAATGGGGGCATGCCTTCCGCACTGCCCGACGGTGAACCCATGCCCGAAGACGGCTCGCTGCCGTCGCATGCCCTGGAGGGCGCGGGGGAGCGGCCGCTCGGGTTCTACCTGCACGTCCCGTACTGCGCCACGCGCTGCGGGTACTGCGACTTCAACACCTACACGGCCACCGAGCTGCGGGGCACCGGAGGCGTGCTCGCCTCCCGGGAGAACTACGCCGACACCCTGATCGACGAGGTCCGCCTCGCGCGCAAGGTCCTCGGGGGCGACCCGAGGGCCGTACGGACGGTCTTCGTGGGCGGCGGTACGCCCACGCTGCTGCCGGCCGGGGACCTCGTACGGATGCTCGCGGCGATCCGGGACGAATTCGGCCTGGCGCAGGACGCGGAGATCACCACCGAGGCCAACCCGGAGTCTGTGAATCCGGAGTATCTGGCCGAGCTGCGCGCCGGGGGCTTCAACCGGATCTCCTTCGGCATGCAGAGCGCGAAGCAGCACGTCCTGAAGGTGCTGGACCGCACCCACACCCCGGGCCGCCCGGAGGCCTGCGTCGCGGAGGCGCGGGCCGCGGGCTTCGAGCACGTCAACCTCGACCTGATCTACGGGACGCCGGGGGAGTCGGACGAGGACTGGCGGGCGTCGCTCTCCGCCGCGCTCGGCGCCGGGCCGGACCACATCTCGGCGTACGCGCTCATCGTGGAGGAGGGCACGCAGCTGGCGCGCCGGATCCGCCGGGGCGAGGTCCCCATGACGGACGACGACGTGCACGCCGACCGCTATCTGATCGCGGACGAGGTCATGGCCGAGGCCGGCTACTCCTGGTACGAGGTCTCGAACTGGGCCACCTCGGAGGCCGGGCGCTGCCTGCACAACGAGCTGTACTGGCGCGGCGCCGACTGGTGGGGCGCGGGGCCCGGCGCGCACTCGCACGTGGGCGGGGTCCGGTGGTGGAACGTCAAGCACCCGGGCGCCTACGCGGCCGCCCTGGCCGAGGGCCGCTCCCCGGGCGCGGGGCGCGAGCTCCTCTCCGAGGAGGACCGGCGGGTCGAGCGGATCCTGCTGGAGCTGCGCCTCGTGGACGGCGTCCCGCTGTCCCTGCTCGCCCCGGCCGGGCTGGCGGCCTCCCGCAAGGCCCTCGCGGACGGGCTGCTCGACGCCGCGCCGTACGAGGCCGGGCGGGCCGTCCTGACCCTGCGGGGCCGGCTGCTGGCCGACGCCGTGGTCCGGGACCTGGTGGACTGATCGCCGCCCGGCTCTCGGCTGGGTGCATCCGAGCGGCTGCCGCCGACAGCGCGCGGCGGATGTGGGGGGACCCTTGAGACGACCGTGCTCAGGCGGCACCACCGGCCGTGACGAAGTCGATCAGCTCCTCGACGCGGCCCAGCAGGGTGGGCTCCAGGTCCTTGTAGGACGTCACCCGGGACAGGACGTGCTGCCAGGCGGCGCCCGTGTTCTCCGGCCAGCCCAGGGCCCGGCAGACGCCCGTCTTCCAGTCGCGGCCCCGCGGGACCACCGGCCACGCGCGGATGCCGAGTGCGGACGGTTTCACCGCCTGCCAGACGTCGATGTACGGGTGGCCCACGACCAGGACGTCCGGCGAGGTCACCGACGCCGCGATACGGGACTCCTTCGAGCCCGGCACCAGGTGGTCCACCAGGATCCCCAGCCGGGCGTCCGGGGCCGGGGCGAAGTCCGCCACGATGGCCGGGAGGTCGTCGATGCCCTCCATGTACTCCACCACCACGCCCTCGATCCGCAGGTCGTCGCCCCAGACCCGCTCGACCAGCTCGGCGTCGTGGCGGCCCTCCACGTAGATCCGTCCGGCCCGCGCCACCCGCGCCCGGGCCCCCGGGACGGCGATGGAGCCCGAGGCGGTGAGGCGGGGAGCGGAGGGGCCGCGCGAGGGGCGCGTGAGGGTGACCACGGCTCCGTCCAGCAGGAACCCGCGCGGCTCCATCGGGAACACCCGTCGCTTGCCGAAGCGGTCCTCCAGGGTCACCGTGCCCGCCTCGCACGCCACCACCGCGCCGCAGAAGTCCGTACCCGCCACCTCGACCACCAGATCGGGCTCGGCCGCCACCTCCGGCACTGCCTTGGGACGCTTCCACTGCGGGGTCAGGTCGGGGGAGTACTCGCGCATCCGGCCGACAGTAGGAGAGCCGCCCGCGTCATGTCTCCGACACGCCGAAACGGGCTGCCAGTGTGGCGCGTTGCGCACGGACGAAGCCTGCCGTGACCACCGCTCCGTGACCCGGCACGTACAGTGCGTCGTCGCCGCCGAGCGCCAGCAGCCGGTCCAGGGCGGCGGGCCACTGCCGGGGCGCCGCGTCCGGACCCGCCGAGGGGTCGCCCGACTCCTCGACCAGGTCCCCGCAGAACACCGTCTCGCGCCCGCCCGGCACGAAGACGGCCAGGTCGTGCCCGGTGTGCCCGGGACCCACATTGGCCAGCAGCACCTGCAGCCCGCCCAGGTCCAGCGTCCACTCGCCCGACACCAGGTGCTTCGGCGTCACCAGCCGGTCCACCGCCTCGGCCGCCTCCGCTTCCGCCAGGCCGTGCCGCACCGCGTCCCCGCGCAGCTCCTCGCGGCCCGTCGACAGCAGCGCGTCCAGACCGACCGCCCCGAACACCTCGGCCCCGGCGAAGGCCGCCGCGCCGAGCACGTGATCGAAATGGCCGTGTGTGAATGCGATATGGGTCACGCGCCGGCCCGTCAGCCGCTCCGCCTCGGCCCGCACCTGAGCGCCCTCCCGGACACACGAACCGGGGTCGATGAGGAGCACCGACTCGTCCCCCACCACCAGCCCCACGGTGCAGTCCCACACAGGCAGGCGTCGCCGGCCGGCCCGTCCGGTCAGCCGTTCCCAGCCTTCCTCTTCCCAGCGCACGTCCATGGGGCGACGCTACCCTGGCGGGCCTCCCTTGCCAGGGGCTTACCGCCCGGCCGTACACTGAGCGGGGGATCTCTGGCACTCGAACGGACAGAGTGCCAACCAACACGGCAGAACACGGCAACGGACCACAGCTGGAGGTGTGCGCGCGATGCTCAGCGAACGCAGACTCGAAGTGCTGCGCGCCATCGTCCAGGACTACGTCGGGACGGAGGAGCCGGTCGGCTCCAAGGCGCTCACCGAGCGGCACCGGCTCGGCGTCTCGCCCGCGACCGTGCGCAACGACATGGCCGTGCTGGAGGACGAGGGCTACATCGCCCAGCCCCACACCAGCGCGGGCCGGATCCCCACCGACAAGGGCTACCGCCTCTTCGTCGACAAGCTGGCGGGGGTCAAGCCGCTGTCGACGCCCGAGCGCCGGGCCATCCAGAACTTCCTCGACGGCGCCGTCGACCTCGACGACGTCGTCGGCCGCACGGTGCGGCTGCTCGCGCAGCTCACCCGTCAGGTCGCGGTCGTCCAGTACCCTAGCCTGACCCGGTCGACCGTCCGGCACGTGGAGCTGCTCTCGCTCGCTCCCGCGCGCCTGATGCTCGTACTGATCACGGACACCGGGCGGGTCGAGCAGCGGCTCATCGACTGCCCGAGCCCCTTCAGCGAGACCTCGCTCGCCGACCTGCGGGCCCGGCTCAACAGCCGGGTCGTCGGACGACGCTTCACCGATGTGCCCCCGCTCGTCCAGGACCTGCCCGAATCCTTCGAGGCGGAGGACCGGGGCACCGTCTCCACCGTGCTCTCCACCCTCCTCGAAACCCTGGTCGAGGAAGCCGAAGAGCGGCTGATGATCGGCGGCACCGCCAATCTCACCCGCTTCGGACACGATTTTCCCCTGACGATCAGGCCGGTGCTCGAGGCGCTGGAGGAGCAGGTCGTGCTCCTCAAGCTGCTCGGCGAGGCCAACGAGTCGGGAATGGCCGTACGGATCGGGCATGAGAATGCCTACGAGGGACTGAACTCCACGTCCGTCGTCTCGGTCGGTTACGGTTCGGGCGGCGAAACAGTCGCCAAACTCGGCGTGGTCGGACCGACCCGCATGGACTACCCCGGAACGATGGGAGCGGTACGCGCAGTGGCACGTTACGTCGGACAGATCCTGGCGGAGTCGTAAGTGGCCACGGACTACTACGCCGTTCTCGGCGTGCGCCGCGACGCATCGCAGGACGAGATCAAGAAGGCATTCCGTCGGCTCGCGCGCGAGCTGCACCCGGATGTGAACCCCGATCCCAAGACGCAAGAGCGTTTCAAGGAGATCAACGCCGCCTACGAGGTCCTCTCGGACCCGCAGAAGAAGCAGGTCTACGACCTCGGCGGCGACCCGCTGTCCTCCTCGGGCGGAGGCGGCGGCGCGGGCGGCTTCGGGGCGGGCGGCTTCGGCAACTTCTCCGACATCATGGACGCCTTCTTCGGCCAGAGTCAGCAGCGCGGCCCGCGCTCGCGGACCCGGCGCGGCCAGGACGCCATGATCCGCCTGGACCTGGAGCTGGACGAGGCGGCCTTCGGGACGACCAAGGACATCCAGGTCGACACTGCCGTCGTCTGCACCACCTGCTCCGGCGAGGGCGCCGCTCCCGGCACCGCCGCGCAGACGTGTGACATGTGCCGTGGGCGCGGTGAGGTCTCGCAGGTCACCCGTTCCTTCCTCGGCCAGGTCATGACCTCGCGGCCCTGCCCGCAGTGCCAGGGCTTCGGCACCGTGGTCCCGACCCCGTGCCCCGAGTGCGCGGGCGACGGACGGGTCCGCTCCCGCCGCAGCCTCACGGTCAAGATCCCGGCCGGCGTCGAGAACGGCACCCGGATCCAGCTCGCGGGCGAGGGCGAGGTCGGCCCCGGCGGCGGTCCCGCCGGCGACCTGTATGTGGAGATCCACGAGCTGGCGCACCCGACTTTCCAGCGGCGCGGGGACGACCTGCACTGCACGGTGACGATCCCGATGACGGCGGCGGCCCTGGGCACCAAGTGCCCGCTGGAGACGCTGGACGGCCTGGAGGAGATCGACATCCGGCCCGGCACCGGCTCCGGGCAGGCGATCCCGCTGCACGGGCGCGGCGTCACCCACCTGCGCGGCGGCGGGCGCGGCGACCTGATCGTCCACGTCGAGGTCACCACGCCGGGCAAGCTGGACGCCCAGCAGGAGGACCTGCTGCGCCAGCTGGCGAAGCTGCGCGGCGAGGAGCGGCCGATGGGCCAGTTCGCGCCGGGCCAGCAGGGGCTGTTCAGCCGCCTGAAGGACGCGTTCAACGGTCGCTGAGCGACCGGCGGACACCGCTGAGAGCCCGGCCAGGGGATTCCCTGCCGGGCTCTTCGCATGGGCCCGGCGGGGGCCCGAGACCGGCTCGGGAAGCGGACTATGCCAGGCGAATGCCATGATTCGGCCCCATGAGCGGGACATGGCACGATGCAGTCCATGTCCTCCGCACCGAACGGTCTCTCCCCTTACCCGATCGTGCAGGCTCCCATGGCGGGCGGCGCCTCCTGCCCGCCGCTCGTGGCCGCCGTGTGCGAGGCGGGCGGGCTGGGCTTCCTGGCCGGCGGGTACAAGACCGCCGACGGGATGTACCAGGAGATCAAGCAGGTGCGGGCCCTCACCCGGCGCCGCTTCGGCGTCAACCTCCTCCTTCCGCAGACCGGTTTCGTGGATCCGGCCGCCGTGGAGGCGTACCGCGGGCAGCTGGCCGGCGAGGCGAGCTGGTACGAGATCTCGCTCGCCGAGGAGGACATCATCGGCACCAGCGACGACGGCTACGACGCCAAGCTCGCCATCCTCCTCGAAGACCCGGTCCCGGTCGTCTCGTTCACCTTCGGCTGCCCCTCCTCCGCGGCCCTCGCGGCCCTGCGCAAGGCCGGTACGTACACGGTCGTCACGGCAACCTCCGTCGAGGAGGCCCGCACCGCCCAGCAGGCGGGCGCCGACGCCGTGTGCGTCCAGGGCGTCGAGGCGGGCGGACACCAGGGCACCCACCGCGACGACCCCCAGGCCGACGGCACGGCGGCCGTGGGGCTGCTCGCGCTGGTGGCCCAGGTGCGGGAGGCCGTGGCCCTCCCGATCATCGCGGCGGGCGGCCTCATGCGCGGATCGCAGATCGCGGCGCTGTTGGCGGCGGGCGCCAAGGCGGCGCAGCTCGGGACGGCCTTCCTGGCCTGTCCCGAGTCGGGGGCGGACCCCGTGCACAAGAAGGCGCTGACCGATCCGCTGTTCGTCCGGACCGAGCTGACCCGGGCGTTCTCCGGGCGGCCGGCGCGGGGGCTGGTGAACCGCTTCATGCGGGAGCACGGGCCGTACGCCCCGGCCGCCTACCCGCAGGTCCACCACCTGACCTCGGGGTTGCGCAGGGCGGCCGCCGCGGCGGGGGACGCGCAGGGCATGGCCCTGTGGGCGGGCCAGGGGCACCGGCTGGCGCGGGCGCTGCCGGCGGGGGAACTGGTGGAGGTGCTGGCGGCCGAACTGGCCGAGGCACAGAGCACGTTGAAGGCAATGCAGATGAGGAGTGCGTCATGACCGCCCCGGTGTTCGTGGTCGAAGAGGTCCCCGCGGGGCCGGAGTTCGTCCTGGACGGCCCGGAGGGCCGGCACGCGGTGTCCGTGAAACGGCTGAACCCGGGCGAAGCGGTGGTCCTGACCGACGGCCGGGGCGGCTGGGCGGAGGCCGTCGTGAAGGCCGCGGAGGGCAAGGACCGGCTGGTCGTGTCGGTGTCCTCGGCCGGGGTGGAAGCGGAACCGGCGGTGCGCATCACCGTGGTCCAGGCCCTGCCCAAGGGGGACCGGGGCGAGCTGGCCGTCGAGACCATGACCGAGACGGGCGTGGACGCGATCGTGCCCTGGCAGGCCTCGCGCTGCATCACGCAGTGGCGCGGCGACCGGGGTGCCAAGTCCCTGGCCAAGTGGCGGGCCACCGCCCGGGAGGCGGGCAAGCAGTCCCGCCGGGTCCGCTTCCCGGAGGTGGCCGAGGCCATGTCCACCAAGCAGGTCGCGGCGCTGCTGGCCGAAGCCGACCTGGCGATGGTCCTGCACGAGGACCGCGACACCCCCTCCGAGGCCCTGGCCACGGCCGCGCTCCCCTCCACGGGTTCCGTCGTCCTGGTGGTCGGCCCGGAGGGCGGGGTCTCCCCGGAGGAGCTGGCGGCCTTCGCCGCGGCGGGGGCCCACCCCCACCGCCTGGGCCGCTCCGTCCTGCGGACCTCCACGGCCGGCACTGCGGCCACGGCGGTCCTGCTGGCCCGCACCGGCCGCTGGGCCTGACGGGCACCGCCCCCGGGCGGGCCGGGGGGTGGATACGATGCCCGGACCGATCAACGTCACGGGAGGCTCAGCAATGGCCGGGGAACCGCAGGCCGACTGCCTGTTCTGCAAGATCGTCGAGGGGCGCATCCCAGCGACCGTGGTCCGCGAGACCGAGACCACGGTCGCCTTCCGGGACATCAACCCGCAGGCGCCCACGCACGTGCTCGTGATCCCCAAGGTGCACTACCCCGACGCGGCCTCCCTCGCCGCCGCCGAGCCGGCCGTCGCCGCCGACATACTGCGCGAGGCCGGCCAGATCGCCCTCGACGAGAAGATCGTCGAGCACGGCTACCGCGTCGTCTTCAACACCGGCTCCGGCGCCGGCCAGACCGTCTTCCACGCGCACGCGCACGTCATCGGCGGCCGCGGCCTCCAGTGGCCCCCCGGATAGCACGTGTCCGTACGAGAGTTCGTGGTGCTGGGCACCGCCAGTCAGGTGCCCACCCGCCACCGCAACCACAACGGCTACCTGCTGCGCTGGGACGGCGAGGGCATCCTCTTCGACCCGGGCGAGGGCACGCAGCGGCAGATGCTGCGTGCCGGGGTCGCCGCGCACGACATCAACCGGATCTGTGTCACCCACTTCCACGGTGACCACAGCCTCGGGCTGGCCGGGGTGATCCAGCGGATCAACCTCGACCAGGTCCCGCACCCCGTCACCGCGCACTACCCGGCCTCCGGGCAGAAGTTCTTCGACCGGCTGCGCTATGCCACGGCCTACCGCGAGACCGTCCCGCTGCACGAGGAACCGGTGGCCGCCGACGGGACGCTGGCGCAGGGGGCCACCTACGCCCTGGAGGCCCGGCTGCTCTCGCACCCGGTGGAGTCCTTCGGCTACCGGATCACCGAGCCCGACGGGCGCCGCATGGTGCCGGAGCTGCTCGCACGGCACGGCGTCAAGGGGCCGGACGTGGGCCGGATCCAGCGCGAGGGGCGGCTCGGCGAGGTCACGCTGGACGAGGTCAGCGAGCCCCGGCGCGGGCAGCGGTTCGCCTTCGTCATGGACACCCGGCTCTGCGACGGGGTGTACGCGCTCGCCGAGGGCTGCGACATGCTCGTGATCGAGTCGACCTTCCTCGACGAGGACGAGCGGCTGGCCACCGACCACGGGCACCTCACGGCGGGCCAGGCGGCGCGGGCGGCGCGGGACGCGGGCGTCCGGCACCTCGTGCTGACGCACTTCTCGCAGCGCTACACGGACCCGTCCGAGTTCGAGCGGCAGGCGCGG
Organism: Streptomyces sp. MB09-01; assembly: GCF_033794505.1. NCBI lineage: Bacteria > Bacillati > Actinomycetota > Actinomycetes > Kitasatosporales > Streptomycetaceae > Streptomyces > Streptomyces sp. MB09-01. Next base: position 122,203 of record NZ_JARAYQ010000001.1, read on the forward strand.
GCGGCGGGCTTCGAGGGCGAGCTGACGGTGGCGGAGGACCTGGTGCGCGTTCCGCTGCCCAAGCGGGGCTGAACGTGTAGGTGATCTGCGCCACACTGGGGTTTGGCTCCGCACCGGACGGGCAGGGCTGGCAGCTTTCCGTAGGAACACATCGGGGAGTACACCGTGACCAGTAGGGACTTCGACAGCCGCGCCGCCGCCGTGGACCCGCTCGGTCCGCTGCGCGATCCACAGGAACCGGGCTGCGACGTCTTCCTGACCGGCACGGTGTTCCTCGACATCATCTTCACGGGCCTGGACTCGGCGCCGGTCCGCGGTACGGAGTCCTGGGCGCGCGGCATGGGCTCCAGCCCCGGCGGCGTCGCCAACATGGCCACCGCCCTGGCCCGGCTCGGGCTGCGCACCTCACTGGCCGCGGCCTTCGGGGACGACCACTACGGCGAGTACTGCTGGGACGCCCTGGAGCAGGGCGAGGGCATCGACCTGTCCATGTCGCACACGATCCCCGGCTGGCACAGCCCCGTCACCGTCTCGATGGCCTACGAGGGCGAGCGCACGATGGTCTCGCACGGCCACGAGGCCCCGCCGCCGGCCGGCTCCGGGCCGTTCCCGCAGTGCCCGCCGCCGGCCCGCGCGGCCGTGGCCGCGCTCGGTCCCGGCCGCGGCGAGGAGTGGATCGGCGAGGCCGCCCGGCGCGGCTCGCGGATCTTCGCGGACGTGGGGTGGGACGAGAGCGGGCGGTGGGACCTGGGGGCCCTGGCCGACCTGCAGCACTGCGAGGCCTTCCTGCCGAACGCGGGCGAGGCCATGCGGTACACGCGGACCGACTGTCCGCGGGCCGCCGCCCGGGCCCTGGCGGAGAAGGTGCCGCTCGCGGTGGTGACGATGGGCGCGGAGGGCTCGTACGCGGTGGACGGGCGCACCGGGGAGACGGCGCACGTCCCCGGGATCACGGTGGACGAGCTCGACCCGACGGGCGCGGGGGACGTGTACGTGGCGGGCTTCGTCACCGGCACCCTGGCGGGCTGGCCGCTCGCGGACCGGCTCGCCTTCGCCGGGCTGACCGCGGCCCTGTCGGTCCAGGAGTTCGGCGGCTCCTTGTCGGCCCCGGGCTGGCCGGAGGTGGCCCACTGGTGGCGGACCGCCCCGCAGGAGCTCCGCGGCCGCTACGGCTTCCTGGACGCCCTGATCCCGCCCGGCTCGGGCCCCGCGGCCCGGCGCCGAGCCGTGCCGACGATCGGATTCCGGCACTCCGCGTGACCGGACGAGCGCGGGCCGTGATGTCCCGGGGCCGCGCGGAGAGGGCGTAAAACCTCTCGGGGAAGCCGCGGCGGCGACGTAGGCTTGGTATTCCGGAGGTCGTCGATCGGCGCGGCCCCTCAGCGGGAGGTATGTGCAGGCCACAGTGCCGGCCCATGACTCAGACACCCACAGCCCACATTCCAGTGCCGGGGCAGGCGCGAGCCCACTTCACCGTCCCGGCCAGGCACCCGATGGTGACGGTGCTCGGATCCGGTGACGCCTTGCTGCGCGTGATCGAGAAGGCCTTCCCGAAGGCCGACATCCATGTTCGGGGCAATCAGGTCAGCGCGATCGGCGATGCGGTGGAAGTCGCACTGATCCAGCGCCTGTTCGACGAGATGATGCTGGTGCTCCGCACCGGGCAGCCGATGACGGAGGACGCAGTGGAACGCTCGATCGCCATGCTCAAGGCGAGCGGCAACGGCAACGGGAGCGGGCCCGAGGAAACACCCGCCGAGGTGCTCACCCAGAACATCCTCTCCAGCCGCGGCCGCACCATCCGACCCAAGACCCTCAACCAGAAGCGGTACGTCGACGCGATCGACAAGAACACGATCGTCTTCGGCATCGGCCCCGCCGGTACCGGCAAGACCTACCTCGCCATGGCCAAGGCGGTCCAGGCCCTGCAGTCCAAGCAGGTCAGCCGGATCATCCTGACCCGGCCCGCCGTCGAGGCGGGGGAGCGGCTCGGCTTCCTGCCGGGCACCCTCTTCGACAAGATCGACCCGTACCTGCGCCCGCTCTACGACGCGCTGCACGACATGCTCGACCCGGACTCGATCCCGCGGCTCATGGCCGCCGGGACCATCGAGGTCGCACCCCTGGCGTACATGCGCGGACGCACGCTCAACGACGCCTTCGTCGTCCTCGACGAGGCGCAGAACACCACCGCCGAGCAGATGAAGATGTTCCTGACCCGGCTCGGCTTCGACTCGAAGATCGTCGTCACCGGTGACATCACGCAGATCGACCTGCCGGGTGGCGCCAAGAGCGGTCTGCGCGAGGCCCAGCAGATCCTGGACGGGGTGCCGGACATCCACTTCTCGCGGCTCACGTCCGAGGATGTCGTCCGGCACAAGCTGGTCGGCCGTATCGTCGACGCGTACGAGAAGTACGACGACGGCCAGCAGGCCGCGAACGGCCACCAGCGGAAGTAGAACCCAGCGCACCATGTCGATCGACGTCAACAACGAGTCCGGAACCGAGGTCGACGAGCAGGCGATCCTCGACATCGCCCGCTACGCGCTCACCCGGATGCGGATCCACCCGCTCTCCGAGCTCTCCGTCATCGTCATCGACGAGGACGCGATGGAGCAGCTCCACATCCAGTGGATGGATCTGCCCGGCCCGACCGACGTCATGTCCTTCCCGATGGACGAGCTCCGTCCGCCGGCGAAGGACGACGAGGAGCCCCCGCAGGGGCTCCTCGGCGACATCGTGCTCTGCCCCGAGGTCGCGAAGAGGCAGGGCGAGGAAGCCCTGACGCAGCACTCCATGGACGAGGAGCTCCAGCTCCTGACCGTCCACGGAGTGCTGCACCTGCTCGGCTACGACCACGAGGAGCCGGACGAGAAGGCCGAGATGTTCGGCCTGCAGGCGGCCATCGTCGACGGCTGGCGCGGTGAGCGCGGCATCACGGGTCCCTCGCCGGCGCCCACCGTCTCGTGAACGCCGCGCAGCTGATCACCGGAGCGGTGCTGCTGGTGGTCGTGGCCTGGTTCGCGGCCTGCGCGGAGTCCGGCATCGCGCGCATTTCGATCTTCCGCGCCGAGCAGGCCGTGCGGGAGGGCCGGCGCGGCAGCGAGAAGCTCGCCCAGGTCGCCGGCGACCCCACCCGCTACCTCAACGTGGCGCTGCTCGTCCGGGTCACCTGCGAGATGGCGGCGGGGGTGCTCGTCACCTACGTCTGCCTCGACGAGTTCGGCGAGAACTGGACCGCGCTGCTCGTGGCCATCGCCGTGATGGTGCTCGTCTCCTACGTCGCCGTCGGCGTCTCCCCGCGCACGATCGGCCGCCAGCACCCGCTGAACACCTCGACGGCGGCCGCGTACGTCCTCGTACCGCTCGCCCGGGTGATGGGACCGGTCCCGCAGCTGCTGATCCTCATCGGCAACGCGCTCACGCCCGGAAAGGGCTTCCGGAAGGGGCCGTTCGCCTCCGAGGCGGAGCTGCGCGCGATGGTGGACCTCGCGGAGAAGGAATCGCTGATCGAGGACGACGAGCGCCGGATGGTGCACCAGGTCTTCGAGCTCGGCGACACCCTGGTGCGCGAGGTGATGGTGCCGCGCACCGACCTGGTCTGCATCGAGCGGTACAAGACGGTCCGTCAGGCGACCACGCTGGCGCTGCGGTCCGGCTTCTCGCGCATCCCGGTGACCGGGGAGAACGAGGACGACATCGTCGGGATCGTCTACCTGAAGGACCTGGTCCGCAAGACCCACATCAGCCGCGAGGCGGAGTCCGACCTGGTCTCCACGGCGATGCGGGCGGCCGTCTTCGTGCCGGACACCAAGAACGCGGGCGACCTGCTGCGCGAGATGCAGCAGGTGCGCAACCACGTCGCCGTCGTCATCGACGAGTACGGCGGCACGGCCGGCATCGTCACCATCGAGGACATCCTCGAGGAGATCGTCGGCGAGATCACGGACGAGTACGACCGGGAGCTCCCGCCGGTCGAGGACCTGGGCGAGGACTGCTACCGGGTCACGGCGCGCCTCGACATCACCGACCTCGGGGAGCTGTTCAAGGTCGAGGCCTTCGACGACGAGGACGTGGAGACGGTCGGCGGCCTGCTGGCGAAGGCGCTCGGCCGGGTGCCGATCGCGGGCGCCTCGGCGGTGGTGGAACTGCCGGACGGGCGTCCGCTGCGGCTGACGGCCGAGTCCCCGGCGGGACGGCGGAACAAGATCGTGACGGTGCTCGTCGAACCGGTGGCCACGGCGCAGACCGTGGGGGAGGAGGGGGAATGACCCCGGCGGAGCTGCGGGAATTCTGTCTGGGCTTCAACGCGGCGGTGGAGGAGTTCCCCTTCACCCCGGAGACCTCGGTCTTCAAGGTGCTGGGCAAGGTGTTCGCGCTCTCGGCGCTGGACGCGGAGCCGCTGAAGGTCAACCTCAAGTGCGAGCCGGAGCTGGCGGTGCGGCTGCGCGAGGAGCACGAGGCGATCGTGCCGGGCTACCACATGAACAAGCGGCACTGGAACACGGTGACGGTGGGCGGGATCCCCGACGCGATGCTGCGCGAGCTCGTCGAGGACTCGTACGACCTGGTCGTCGCCGGGCTGCCGCGGGCGGAGCGGCTGAGGCTCGACCGGCCGTGAGGCCGGCTGTGCGCCCGGCCGGGTCCGGAGCATCGTGGCGGGGTCGTTGCGCGGCCCGGCCGACGTCCTCCCTATGCTTTCGCCCATGACCGACAGCACCGGGATCGACCCCGAGGACAGCAAGATCATCACGCTGGCGCGCAGCGCCCGGGCCCGCAACGGCGTGCCCGAGGGGGCGGCGGTGCGCGACGAGACGGGCCGCACGTACGTCGCCGGGACGGTGGAGCTCGACTCCCTGAAGCTGAGCGCGCTGCAGACCGCGGTCGCGATGGCCGTGGCGAGCGGCGCGCGCTCCCTGGAGGCCGCGGCCGTGGTCAGCGCGGCCGACGCCCCCGCCGAGGCCGACCGCGCTGCCGTCCGCGACCTGGGCGGCCCGGCCACCCCGGTGCTGCTGGCAGCCCCGGACGGCACCCTGAAGTCCACCACTCCGGCGGGTTGAGACCCGCGCCGGACAGGGCGCACGGGGGCGGGGGGCGCTCGGAGCAGTCGTAGGTGCGCCAGCCCGGCCGCCCTCCGCGGCCCGGGTGACGGCCCGACGTCACGCACCGCACCGTCGGGGAAGCGGGCGTGGGGCAGCTCCCGGTGGACCGCCTCCGGAGGGAAGGACGCCGCCAGTTCGGGCCGCCCGCGCGGCGCCGGGCCGGTGGGAGCGTCGCCTCGCCGTTCGGACGGTCCGCCATGGCGCGACCCTACGCCGCCACGGCGGGGGCGGGGGCCGCTCCCGGGCCCGTGCCCGGACGGCGCCGGATGACCATCGCCATCAGCGCGGCCATCGCGCACAACGCCCCCGAGGCGTACCAGACGACGTCGTACGAGCCGGTGAGGTCCCGTGCCAGGCCGCCCAGGTAGGCCACCACCGCCGCGCCGACCTGGTGCGAGGCCAGCACCCAGCCGAAGACGATCGCGCCGTCGTCCCCGTAGTGCTCGCGGCACAGGGCGATCGTCGGCGGGACGGTCGCGACCCAGTCCAGGCCGTAGAAGACGATGAAGAAGATCAGCGGCGGCTGCACGGACGGCGCCAGCAGGATCGGCAGGAAGAGCAGCGATATCCCGCGCAGGGCGTAGTAGACGGCCAGCAGCCGCCGGGACTCGAAGCGGTCCGTGAACCAGCCCGAGGCCACCGTGCCCACGACGTCGAACACGCCGATCACCGCCAGCAGCCCGGCGGCCGCCGTCACCGGCATGCCGTGGTCGTGGGCCGAGGGCACGAAGTGGGTCCTGACCAGCCCGTTGGTGGTGGCCCCGCAGATCGCGAAGGTGCCCGCGAGCAGCCAGAAGGGGCCGGTGCGCGCCGCGGCGAACAGCACCTTCAGCGCCCGCCGGGCCGCGCCCGGGGCCGGGGCGGGCTTCTGCGCGTACGCACCGCCGTACGGTGCCAGACCCACGTCCGCCGGATGGTCGCGCAGCAGCAGCCAGACGAAGGGGACGACGGCCAGCGCCGCCAGCGAGACCGTCACCGTCGCCGGGCGCCAGCCGTGCCGGTCCACCAGCCAGGCCAGCAGCGGCAGGAAGATCAGCTGCCCGGAGGCCCCGGCGGCGGTCAGGATGCCCGTGACCAGGCCCCGGCGGGCGGTGAACCAGCGGTTGGTCACCGTCGCCGCGAAGGCCAGGGCCATCGAGCCGCTGCCCAGGCCCACCAGCACGCCCCAGCACAGCACCAGCTGCCAGGCCGAGGTCATCCACACCGTGGCCAACGAGCCGCCCGCGATGACGAGCAGGGCCGGCGCCACGACCCGGCGGATGCCGAAGCGGTCCATCAGCGCGGCGGCGAAGGGCGCGGTGAGCCCGTACAGCGCGAGGTTCACCGAGACGGCGACGCCGATGGTGCCGCGCGACCAGTCGAACTCCCGGTGCAGCGGCTCGATGAGCAGTCCGGGCAGGGAGGCGAAGCCGGCGGCGCCGATGATCGTCACGAAGGCGACGGCCGCGACGAACCAGGCGCGGTGGACGCGTCCGGGGGCCTTCGGGGCCAGGGCCGACGTCGGAGCCGGGGGCGGGTCCGACGTCGGCC
>NZ_JARAYQ010000200.1:0-16332 GCF_033794505.1 Streptomyces sp. MB09-01
TTCGAGGAGCGGGGTTCGGGGCGGAGCCCCGGTTCGGGTAAGGGCGGGGTGGGGGACGAGCCGCCCGCAGGGCCCCCCGGCCGCCGCTTCGCGAGCCGCACCGGCACCGCCGCGCAATACCCGTCCGGGTCATTGGCCAGGGCCAGCCCGGCCAGGCCGAAGAGGATCACCGGCAGGTGCGCGGACTCCGTCACGTGGTCGGACAGCAGCCGCGGGGCCACCGCGAACACCAGCCCGGCCACCACCGCGTACTGCGGCCTCCGCACGCCTGCCGCCACCACCACCGCCAGCCACACCAGCCCCGTCAGCGCCGTGAAGTCCGTCGCCGTGATCCGGGTGTTGTACGACGCGTACATCACGCCGCCGAAGCCGGCCAGTCCCGCCGACAGGGTGAAGAGCAGCAGCTTCGTCCGCAGCACGGACACCCCCGAGGCCACCGCGGCCGCCGGGGCCGACCGCACGGCCAGCATCGCCCGCCCCGACGGGGAGTTCCGCAGTGCGCTCAGCCCGGCGGCGACCACCGCGACCAGCACCACCAGGGTCACCCCCAGCGCCCGGTCGTCGGAGAGGTCCACCGGCCCGAACACCGGCCGCGGGACCGACCACCCCGAGTCGCCGTTGCGCAGCCACCTCAGCTGGAAGAGCACCTGGTCGGCGAGGAACGCCAGCGCCAGCGTGGCCAGGGCCAGGGACCTGCCCCCCAGCCGCAGCGCCGGCAGTGCGACGAGCGCGCCCAGCAGGGCCGCCACGCACGTGCCCACCGCGAGCGCCGCCACGAAGGGCCAGCCCCGGCTCATCAGCAGCCCGGCGACGAGCGCGGCACCGGTCACGAAGGTGCCCTGCGCCAGGGACACCATCGCCCCCAGCCCGGTCACCACCGTGAAGGACATGAACACCAGCGCGATGGCGAGCCCTTGTGCCAGCAGCCCGCTCCAGAAGGGCGTGGTCACGGTGTAGAACGCCAGGCACAGCAGCCCGGCGCCGGCCGCCCACACCCCCCACCGCCGTCGCCACGAGGCGCCCGCCAGGTGGTCGAGGGGCGGCGCGTCCACGGCGGCGACTCCCGCCGTCCGGGCCCTGCGGGTCAGCACCAGCAGCCCGCCGAAGAGGATCAGGAAGGGCACCGCCGTACGGAAGCCCGTGATGCCCTCGGCGAAGGACGCGTACCCGGCCACCAGGTTCTGCAGCACCCCCAGCCCGACGCCGCCCGCGAAGGCGAGCGGCACGGACGCGAACCGTCCGATGACCGCCGCCGTCGCCGACACGAACAGGAACAGCGTGAAGTCGTGCGCCGACAGACCCAGCAGCGGCGTCGCCAGTACGCCCGCCAGCCCGGCCAGCCCCGACGCGACCATCCACGCCACCGACGACAGCCGGTCGGCGCTGATGCCGCGCAGCTCGGTCAGCGAGCGGTTGTCGACGGCGGCCCGCAGCTGCAGCCCGAGGCGCGTGTGCCGCATCAGCACCCACAGGGCGACCGCCACCAGCGCCGTCGCCACCCAGGTGATCAGCTGGTCGGAGTCGATGCCGACGCCCTCCGCGAGCTGCCAGGACTTCGCCGGGCTGGGGCCCACCCCCGGCAGCCCGAACTGGTTCTCCGCCGGCTTCACCGGCGCGCCCGCGTCCGCGAGGAGGTCCACCGCCCACAGCCCGGCGGCCGGCAGCGCAACCAGAAGTCCGATGGTCGCCACGATCTGGGCCGTCTCGCCGACCCGCGCGAGCCGCCGGAACATCAGCCGGTCCAGCCCCCAGCCGAGACCGGGGGCCAGGACGAACACCACCAGCAGCGCCGCCGGGACCGCCGGCCAGCCCAGGCCCGAGTGCAGCTCGTAGAAGGTGAGCGCGCACAGGTAGGCGGTGGCCCCGTGCGCGAAGTTGAACAGCCCGGACGCCGAGTACGACAGCACCAGCCCGGTGGCGAGCAGTGCGTACAGGGCGCCGGAGACCAGACCGCTCAGCACGAAGACGAGCAGATCTCCCATGCCGCAGCCCTACTTGAAGGGGATGGGTTCGTAGCACTTGAACGGGACGGAGACCTCGTACGCGCCGTTCTTCAGCTGTACGAGCGCCCCGCAGCCGAAGCTGTCCTTCTGCCCCTTGGGCTCCGCCCGGTCACCGACGAGGGTGCCGGTGTCGGAGAAGCTCTGCGCGGCGCTCTGGAAGGACTCGACGGTCAGGTCCTTGCCCGCCTTCTGCGCGATGGAGACGAACAGGTCGGCTGACATGTACCCGGTCAACATGTGCATGTTGAGCGGCACGTCCTGGCCGCCCGCGGCCGCCTTGATGTCGGCCTTGAACTGAGCCATCTTCGGGTCGGTGGACTCGAAGGGCTGGAACTGCAGCAGCACGTGCACCCCGTCGAGCGCCTGCTTCGTGGCGTCCTTGGCGAGCAGTCCCGGGTCGTAGTCGGTCGGGTCGGAGAGCAGCCCCTTGTACCCGCTGCGCTTGAGCGCGGTGAACAGCCCGATGTTGTTGGGGGTCTGCATCACGGAGACCACGGCGTCCGGGGCCTTGCCGCCGTTGCTCTCCAGGATCTCCTTCACGTACGCGGACCAGTCGCTCGGGACGGCGGTGGCGGGTACGGAGGCCTTGGCGTAGGCGACCGTGAACCCGGCGCTGGCGAAGCCCTGCTGGAAGGTCCGGATGCCGAACTTCCCCGCGTCGCTGTCGTTGGCGATGACCGCGACCGACTTGCCCTGGGCGCCGCCGAGGATCGTGGCGATGCCCTCGGGCCAGGTCTGGTTCAGGGTGCCGCCGGGGGTGGGGACCAGGCAGCCGTTGAACCCGTAGATGTACCGGGGCCCGCAGAAGGAGGGCAGTGTGCCCCAGCCGAAGGTGGGGACCTTCTCCTGCTCCAGGAAGTCGGCGCCGGAGAAGGTCACCGAACTCATGGGGGAGACGGCGAAGACCTTGTCCTGCTGGACGAGCTTGCGGGCGGCCGCCATGTTCTTGGCCGGGTCCTGTCCGTCGTCCTCCGCGCCGAGGTAGTCGATCTTGCGGCCGTTGACGCCGCCCTCGGCGTTGGCCCTCATGTAGCGGGCCTTGGCACCGAGATCGGTGTCCTTCTTGCTGTAACCGCTGGCGCTGGTCATCGACACGATGCCACCGACCTTGATCGCGTCGGCGGTGACCCCGCGGGAGTTCCCCGGGCCTTCGCCGGGCTTGCCGGGGCCGGTGCCTTTCGTGGAGGCGGAGTTGCAGGCGGAGACGAGCGCGAGGGCCGCCGCCGCGGCGGCCAGGGTGCGGATCGGTCGCAACATTCGGGGATCCCCTCCGGTCGGAATCCCCGCATTCTGTGCGTGACCTGACGCACCGTCAATATCAACGGCAAAGCGAAATGACGGACCGTCAGTTTTGGTGAAGCGGCGACCGGGGGGGCGTCCGGACCTGCGGTGACCGCGACGAAGGGGTGACCGCGGCCAAGGGGTGCGGGCGAGGCGCTCCGCCCCCGCCCCCGGCTCCGGTCCGTGGGCTCGCCGTCGACGCGGCAAACCCTGCCATAACGGACTAAGGTGGACCGGAAAGGTAAAAGCATGTCCGGCGGCTCGTGGTAACCCCGCGCGCCGTCCGGCTGTCTCTGGAGGCGTGATGACCGTACCCTCCGACGCGGCACCGCAGCACACGCAGAGCGACCCCGAGGACCTCCTCAAACAGGTCGGGGGCTCGTGGCGCTGGGCACTCGGCTTCGCCCTCGCGACCCTGATCCCAGGCATCCTGGTGCTCGTCTGGCCCGACGAGACGCTGCACATCCTCGCCGTGATCATCGGTCTGCAGCTCCTGGTGGCGGGCGGCTTCCGCTTCGTCTCGGCCTTCTCCCACAGCCGCGACGACGGCGGCAGCAGACTGGCGGGCGTCCTGATCGCCATGCTGGCGTTCCTGGCGGGCGTGCTGGTGCTGCGGCATCCGATGCAGACGATCGGTGCGCTCTCCCTGATCGTCGGAGTGTTCTGGCTGCTGACCGGAGTGCTCACGGCCTACGTCGCGATCGCCGACCGCGCGCTCGTGCACCGCGGCCTGATGTTCGGCCTGGGCGCCCTCGGCGCGGTCGCCGGCATCGTCGTCCTCTGCTTCCCGGTGGACTCCGCGGTCGCCCTGACCCGGCTGCTGGGCCTGTGGCTCGTCCTGCTCGGAGTGTTCGAGGTGGTGATGGCCTTCGCACTGCGCTCGGCCACCCGCCGGAGCCTGCCCCCGTCCCCACGGTGACCGCCCGCGCGCCGGGGACTCACGACGCGTAGAGCGCCGCGACCTCCTTCGCGTACACCTTCTCGATCGCCCGGCGCTTCAGCTTCAGCGAGGGCGTCAGCAGTCCCCGCTCCTCCGTGAACTGCTCGCCCAGCACCCGGAAGGTGCGGATCGCCTCCGCCTGCGAGACGAGGGTGTTGGCGGCCACCACCGCCCGGCGGACCTCCGCCGCCAGCTCGGGGTCGTTCACCAGGTCCGCGGCCGGCAGCTGCGGCCGGCCGCGCATCGACAGCCAGTGCGCGATCCCGTCCATGTCCAGCGTGATCAGGGCCGCGATGTACGGGCGGTCGTTGCCCACCAGCACGCACTGCGACACCAGCGGATGGGACCGGACCCGCTCCTCCAGCGCGGCCGGCGCGACGCTCTTGCCGTTGGAGGTCACCAGGATGTCCTTCTTGCGCCCGGTGATCGTGAGGTAGCCGCCCTCGTCCAGCCGCCCCAGGTCCCCGGTCGCCAGCCAGCCGCCGCGCAGCACCGCCTCCGTGGCACGGGGGTCGTTGAGGTACCCGGCGAATATGTGGGCGCCGTGCAGCCACACCTCCCCGTCGTCCGCGATGTGCACCGCGCTGCCCGGGATCGGCCGGCCCACCGTGCCGTACTTCGTCGCCCCCGGCGGGTTCGCGGTGGCCGCCGCGCACGACTCGGTCAGGCCGTACCCCTCGAACACCGTGATCCCGGCGCCGTCGAAGAACAGCCCGAGGCGGCGCGACATCGCCGACCCGCCCGACATGGCGTGCCGCACCCGGCCGCCCATCGCCTCGCGCACCTTCCCGTAGACGAGCTTCTCGAAGAGCTGGTGCTCCATCCGCAGCCCGGCCGAGGGCCCCGGCCCGATGCCGAAGGCCTTCCGCTCGCGCGCCTCCGCGTACCGTACGGCCGTCTCCACCGCCCGGTCGAAGGGACCCGAGCGCCCCTCCGCCTCCGCCTTGCGGCGGGCCGCCGCGAAGACCTTCTCGAAGACGTACGGGACGCCGAGCACGAAGGTCGGCCGGAACGCGGCCAGATCCGGCAGCAGCTCGGCCGCCGCCAGCAAGGGCTGGTGACCGAGCTTGACCCGCGCCCGGACGGCCGCCACCTCCACCATCCGCCCGAAGACGTGGGCCAGCGGCAGGAAGAGCAGGGTGGACGGCTGCTCGCCCTGTCTGCCCTGGAACACGGACTCCCAGCTGGTCACCAGGGTGTCCGCCTCGTACATGAAGTTGGCGTGCGTCAGCACGCACCCCTTGGGCCGGCCGGTGGTCCCCGAGGTGTAGATGACGGTGGCCGTCGCGTCCGGCGTCACGGCGCGGCGATGGCGGTGCACCACGTCCTCGGCGACCCCGCGGCCGTCGGCCACGAGGGATTCCACCGCCCCGGCGTCGAGCTGCCACAGCCGCTGCAGGTGGGGGAGCCGGTCGATGACCGAGCCCACCGTCATGGCCTGGTCCTCGTCCTCTACCACGCAGGCCGTGCAGTCGGTGTCGTACAGGATCCAGTGCACCTGATCGGCGGAGGACGTGGGATAGACGGGGACGGGCTGGGCACCGATCGCCCACAGGGCGAAGTCGAAGAGGGTCCACTCGTACCGGGTACGGGACATGACGGCGACCCGGTCCCCGAAGCGCACCCCCTGGGCCAGCAGCCCCTTGGCGAGCGCCAGCACCTCGGCGGCCAGCTCCCCGGAGGTGACGTCCCGCCAGACGCCGTCGGTCTTGCGGCCGAGCACCACCCGGTCCGGCTCCTCGTGGGCGTGCTGGAAGACGACGTCGGCCAGTCCGCCGACGGGCGCGCCCGTGACGACCGGTGGGACGGTGATCTCGCGCAAGGCCCCGCTCCTCTCCGCGCGCCGCGGTGAACGTACCTCACGGTCAAGGGGGGTTGATCAGCAATCGGATACCTCCACAAGACCTCCCCAGTGACCATGCTTCCCACGCCTCTGACGTGCGACATCGGCGGTGCCGTACGGGTGCCGTACGGGTGCCGTCCGGGCGCCGTCCGGATATTGCCGGGGTCGCCGCCGCGGTTGCCGCGGGGGCTGCCCCGGGTCGCCGCCGGGGTTGCTCCCGACGCTGCCCGCGCGGCGCGTTGCCCGCGCGGCCGCTCCCGCGGGCGTCCGCCGGCGCGGGCCGTTCAGCCGGTGCGGCTGAGCCGGTCCGCGCCCGAGAGCACGGCCGCCGCCAGCGCCTCGGCCGCGGCCGAGGCGCGCGGGCCGCGGAGCAGCGCGAACTCCACCGGCCCGAGCTCCGGCAGCCCGCCGACCCGCACCAGGCCCGGCGGGATCAGCCCGCGGGTGTGCGCCATCACGCCCAGACCGGCCCGGGCCGCAGCGATCAGACCGCTCAGGCTGCCGCTGGTACACGCGATCCGCCAGGCCCGTCCCTCGCGTTCCAGTACCTCCAGGGCCCGGGCCCGGGTGATGCCCGGCGGCGGGAAGACGATCAGCGGCACCGGGCGCTCCGGGTCCACCCGCATCCCCTGCGCGCCGATCCACACCATCCGGTCGCGCCACACCAGCCGCCCCCGCTCGTCGCCCGGGCCGCGCCGCTTCGCCAGCACCAGGTCGAGCCGCCCCGCGTCCAGCCGCTCGTGCAGCGTCCCGGAGAGCTCCACCGACAGCTCCAGGTCCACCTCGGGATGCTCGTGCCGGAAGCCCTCCAGGATTCCCGGAAGCCGCGTCAGCGCGAAGTCCTCCGAGGCCCCGAACCGCAGCCGTCCCCGCAGCCGCGTCCCCGCGAAGAAGGCCGCCGCCCGCTCGTGCGCCTCCAGCATCGTCCGCGCGAAGCCGAGCAGTGCCTCGCCCTCCTCCGTCAGCTCCACGCTGTGCGTGTCCCGGACGAACAGCGGCCGCCCCGTCGCCTCCTCCAGCCGCCGCACGTGCTGGCTGACCGTGGACTGCCGTACGCCGAGCCGCCCCGCGGCCTGCGTGAAGCTGAGCGTCTGGGCCACCGTGAGGAACGTCCGCAGCTGGACCGGGTCGTACATACCGCCGATGCCAGGCCGTCCCCCCGGACGGCGTTCACCGTCACGGCCGTTGACCTGCGCTCGAGCGGTCCACGCAGCCGGGGGGCGGCTGCGCCGTCCGCGGTGCGCCGGGTTACCGTGTCCCTTCATTTCGAGGGGGACAACTGATGTCGCACCACATGGGGCCGGGACCGTACCCGGGACAGCCGAATCCGCAGTGGGGAGGCGGCTGGCCGCCGCCGCTCCCGCCGCCGCCGCAGCCCGGCGTCATACCCCTGCACCCGCTCACCATGGGCGAGATATTCAACGGCGGCTTCGCCACCTTCCGCCGCTACGCGAAGCCCCTGATCGGCGTCATGCTCGCGGTCCAGGGCATCGGAATCCTGGTCGTGCTCGCCGGGATCGGCGCCACCGTGGCCGCCGTGCAGGACCGGTTCGCCGCCGTCTTCGACCTGCCGTCGGGGGACCGCCCCGACGGCACGGACGTTGCGGCCCTGTTCCTTTCCTTCGTACCGGCCGTCGTGCTCATGCTGGTCGTGATCACGCTGTGCGCGGGGCTGATCAGCGCCCTGACTCCCGCGGTGACGCAGGAGGCCGTGCTCGGCCGGCCCACGACCTTCGGCGCGATGTGGCGCCGCTGCTGGTCCCGGCTGCCGTCGGTGCTCGGAACCGTGCTCCTCACGGGGTTGATCGTGGGCGGTCCGCTCCTCGTCCTCTACGCGATCTGCGTGCCGCTGATCGTCATGTCCTTCGACGATGCGGAGCCGCCGGCCGCCGCGCTCGCCGTACTGTTCCTGGGCGTCTTCCTCTACATGCCCGTCGCGGTCTGGCTCATGACGCGGTTCAGCTTCGCGCCGGCCGCCGCCGTGTGCGAGGAACTCCGCCCCGTCGCGGCTCTGCGGCGCTCCGCCCAACTGGTCAGCGGTGACTGGTGGCGCGTGTTCGGCATCACGATGCTCGGGTACCTCGTGGCCGGCGCCGTGGGCTACCTCATCCAGATGCCGTTCAGCATGGTCGGCATGATCCCGCTCTTCCCGACCCTGATGGCGGGGGACGGGGCCGACGTGGATCCGAGCCAGCTGATCGGCGGACTCGTCGTCTACGCGATCGCCTCGCTGGTCGGCGGTCTCCTCAGCGCCGTGTTCCAGTACGGCTTCCCCCAGCTGGTCATCGCCCTGCTCTACGTCGACCAGCGGATGCGCAAGGAGAACCTCGCGGCGGTCCTGATCGCCGCCGTCGCCCCGGCGCCCGCTCCCGCACCCGCCGCTGCGCCCGCACCCGCCGCTGCGCCCGCACCCGCCGCGGGGGCCGACGAGGTGTGACCCCCGCCTGCTATCGCAGACCGTGATGACAGTGAGTGCGGTGTACGGGTTTCCCGATGACCGCCCCACCGTCGACCATGGGGGGAGCACCGCGCCCGGGCCCGCCGGCCCGGGCGCCACCCGCCCCGACAGCAAGTGAGCACCCCGCGCATGCGCCGCCCGCACCTCCCCGCCCGGCTGCCGCTGGACCCGTACGTCCTGGCCCTGCTCGGCACCGTCGGCCTCGCCGCCCTGCTCCCCGCCCGCGGCGCGGCCGCCACCGTCGCCGGCGGCGCCTCCACCGCGGCCGTGGCCCTGCTCTTCTTCCTCTACGGAGCCCGGCTCTCCACCCGCGAGGCCCTCGACGGACTGCGCCACTGGCGACTGCACCTCACCGTGCTCGCCTGCACCTTCCTGCTCTTCCCGCTCCTCGGACTGGCCGCCCGCGTCCTGGTTCCCGGCGTCCTGACCCAGCCGCTCTACGGCGGCCTGCTCTTCCTCTGCCTGGTCCCCTCGACCGTCCAGTCCTCCATCGCCTTCACCTCGATCGCCCGCGGCAACGTGCCCGCCGCGATCTGCGCCGGCTCCTTCTCCAGCCTGGCCGGCATCGTCCTCACCCCCCTCCTCGCCGCCGGCCTCCTCGGCAGCCACGGGGGCGGCTTCTCGCCCGACTCCCTGCTCAAGATCACCCTCCAGTTGCTGCTGCCCTTCCTCCTCGGGCAGGCCCTGCGCCGCTGGGTCGGCGGCTTCCTCGTCCGCCACAAGCAGGTCCTCGGCCACGTCGACCGCGGATCGATCCTGCTCGTCGTCTACGCCGCCTTCAGCGCGGGCGTGGCCGCGGGCATCTGGCACCAGGTCAGCCTCCCGCGGCTGGGCGCCCTGCTGCTGGTGGAGGCCGTGCTCCTCGCCGTCATGCTGCTCGTCACCTGGTACGGATCGGCGCGCCTCGGCTTCGGCCGCGCGGACCGCACCGCCATCCAGTTCGCCGGGTCGAAGAAGAGCCTGGCCGCCGGACTCCCCATGGCCAGCGTGCTGTTCGGGGCCCAGGCCGGCCTCGCCGTGCTCCCGCTGATGCTCTTCCACCAGATGCAGCTGATGGTCTGCGCGGTCCTCGCCCGCCGCCGCGCCCGGGACGCCGAAGCCGAACTCGCGGCAGACCGTGTGGCGGAGGTCTCGCCCCCGGCCCAACACCCCGCCCCCCGGGGCCGTTAACGTGCGGTAGTGACCTGGATACGCCCGCTCGGCGCGCACGCCGAACGCCCCTGCACCCTGGTGGTCTGCCGCGGCTGCTGCTGCGGCGACCCCCGCAAGAACCCCGGCTCCGACCATGCCGGACAGCTCGCCCGGCTGCGCGAGGCCGCCGCCGCTTCCGGGGGCCGCCTGGCCGTCCGTACGAGCGAGTGCCTCGGCCCCTGCGCCCAGGCCAACGTGATCGTCGTCCAGCCCACCACCGAGGCCCGCCGCCGCGGCGCCCGCGCGACCTGGTTCGGCTGGGCCCTGGACGACACCGCGACCGACGAGATCATCGCCTGGGCGGAGTCCGGCGGCCCGGGCACCACCCCGCTCCCGGCCACCCTGGACCTCCACCGCATCGACCCCCCGGCCCCGAAGCCGGCCGCGCAGTCCGGCCGCCGCGCCCGCCGGGGGCGCTGAGGTGCAGAACCTCGCCCGCGCGGTGCTCGTGCTGTTCGGCCTGCTGGTCGCCGCGGTCGCCGCCCTGGCATTCGCCGTCAGGAGTGACGAACGGCCCGAGGCGTTCACCGCGGTGGACGTCACGGGCGTCTGGCTGGGGGACCGCGGGGGCCGGTTGGAGGTCATGTCCGACGGCCGTGCCCGCCTCAGTGGCTCCGGGGAGTGGACCTGCGTCCCCGGTCAGGCGGCGGGCGCCGCCCCCGCCGAGGGAAGCTGGGTGCTCGACCGGCACTCCGACGAAGATCCGGGCATCCTCGTCAAGTTCTCCGCCGACGGGCCGCAAGGGGCCGACGGGGACCGCGGGACCGATGGCGCGCCCGTCCCGCTCGGCTGCTCCGACTGGTTCGCCGTTCACGGCTCCGGCAAGGGGAACGCCACCGGCGACGGCGCGGACGTCTGGGCCCGGTTCCTGGCCCACGCCACCCACTGGGAGCGGTACAGTCGCTCCCCTACAGGATGATCCGCTCCTCGCCCGCGTAGATGTTCATGTCCGGCCCCCGCAGGAAGCCGACCAGCGTCATCCCCGACTCCATCGCCAGGTCCACCGCCAGCGAGGACGGCGCCGAGACGGCCGCCAGCACCGGGATGCCCGCCATCACGGCCTTCTGCACCAGCTCGAAGGAGGCCCGGCCCGACACCAGCAGGACCGCGCCCGTCAGGGGGAGCCGCCCGGACTGGTACGCCCGGCCCACGATCTTGTCCACCGCGTTGTGCCGGCCGACGTCCTCCCGCAGGTCGAGCAGCTCGCCCTGCGCCGTGAACAGCCCGGCCGCGTGCAGTCCGCCCGTACGGTCGAAGACCTTCTGGGCCGCGCGGAGCCGGTCCGGCATCGCGCTGAGGATCTCCGCGGATACCCGTACCGGATCGGCGGCGATCCCCGGGAAGCGGGTCGCCGTGCGGACCGCGTCCAGGCTGGCCTTCCCGCACAGGCCGCAGGAGGAGGTGGTGTAGACGTTCCGCTCCAGCGTGATGTCCGGCACC
Organism: Streptomyces sp. MB09-01; assembly: GCF_033794505.1. Taxonomy (NCBI): domain Bacteria; kingdom Bacillati; phylum Actinomycetota; class Actinomycetes; order Kitasatosporales; family Streptomycetaceae; genus Streptomyces; species Streptomyces sp. MB09-01. The sequence continues at coordinate 11,157 of NZ_JARAYQ010000200.1, forward strand.
GGGACCCCGGCGGCCAGCTGGACGTTCACCACGTTGTAGGTGTTCGAACCCTCCTCGGTCGCCCCCTCGCAGTAGGTGACGGCCTGCACGTCCGAGGCGGCCGCGAGCACCCCCTCGCTGACCAGGAAGCCCACCGCCAGCGCGAAGTCGTCGCCCGGCGTGCGCATCGTGATGGCCAGCGGTTTGCCGTTCAGACGTATCTCCAGCGGCTCCTCGGCCACCAGCGTGTCCGGCCGGACGCCCGCCCCGCCGTTCCGGATCCGGACGACACGACGGCGCTCGGTGACCCGTCCCATGGTGATCAGCCCTCCCCTTCAGTTTCTCGCCGGTATCCGACGAGCTCATTGTCCCGGTTCCGCTTCCCGCGCCGCCCCCGGCAGGTGGATCCTCGGGAAGCTCCAAAATCCGGGGCCGGAATCCTGTCGGGTCACACGCACACGTACCCATCAGTAGCAGGCAAAGCTGGGTGATCCTGACTTCCGTACAAGGGGGGACCCCGCCCATGACCGGTTCACGCGTGGTGGCGCTAGGGCACTACCAGCCCGCGAAAGTGCTCACCAACGAGGACCTTGCGGCCATGGTCGACACCACCGACGAGTGGATCCGGTCCCGCGTCGGCATCCGCACCCGCCACATGGCGGGCCCGGACGAGCCGGTGGACGAGCTGGCCTACCAGGCGGCGGGCAAGGCGCTGGCCGGCGCCGGCCTGACCCCCGACGACATCGACCTCGTCCTGGTCGCCACCTCCACCGCGATCGACCGCTCGCCCAACATGGCCGCGCGCGTCGCCGCCAAGCTGGGCATGGGCGGCGGCCCCGCCGTGATGGACATCAACGTCGTCTGCTCGGGCTTCACCCACGCCCTGGCCACCGCCGACCACGCCATCCGCGCGGGCTCCGCCACCCGCGCGCTGGTCATCGGCGCCGACAAGATGACCGAGATCACCGACTGGAGCGACCGCACCACCTGCGTGCTCACCGGCGACGGCGCCGGCGCGGCCGTCGTCGAGGCCTGCGAGGAGCCGGGCATCGGCCCCGTGCTGTGGGGTTCGGTCCCGGAGATGGGCAACGCGGTCCGGATCGAGGGCTCGCCGCCGGTCTTCGCCCAGGAGGGCCAGTCCGTCTACCGCTGGACCACCAGCCAGCTCCCTCCGCTCGCCCGCAAGGTGTGCGAGAAGGCCGGAATCACCCCGGAGGACCTGGCCGCGGTCGTCCTCCACCAGGCGAACCTGCGGATCATCGAGCCGCTCGCCGCCAAGATCGGCGCCGTCAACGCCGTCGTCGCCCGCGATGTCGTCGACTCCGGCAACACCTCGGCCGCCAGCATCCCCATGGCCCTGTCCAAGCTGGTCCAGCGCGGCGAGATCCCGGCCGGCGCCCCCGTCCTGCTCTTCGGCTTCGGCGGCAACCTCTCCTACGCGGGCCAGGTCATCCACTGCCCGTGACGGCTCGCGCCGCCGTTCCCCCCGCCGGCCCGGCGGGGGAGCGGCGGCCCTCGGCGGCCAGTGCGCCGACCAGGACGAACGCCAGTGCCACCAGCTGGCCCGCTCCCGCCCACTCCATGCCCACGGGGACGGTGGCGAGCGAGAGCACCAGGGCCGCCGCGCGGTAACGGGCCGGCCCGATGCCCAGCGCCGCCCGGAAGGCCAGGTCCCCGGCCAGGTACAGGGCGACCCCGCCCGCCAGCGCGACCGCCGGTCCGGTGTGCAGGTGCTCCCCCAAGTGCCCGATGGTCTTCTTCACGCCCGCCGCGAAGACGGCGATGCCCAGGAGCATGGGCAGGAAGGCGTAGTAGTACGCGACCATCGCCAGCTTGAAACGCCGCTCGGGCGGAGTCCGCTCGAAGACCTCCTCGGCCCGGCCCTCGTCGCGTACGAAGTACATCCACCACATCGCGGACGCGACGGCCAGGGCCAGGAAGGCGCCGCCGGCGATCCCCAGGGACAGGGGCAGCGAGCCCACCCCGATGCCGATCGCGATCACGGATTCGCCGAAGACGATGATCAGCAGCAGGCCGTGCCGCTCCACCAGGTGCGCCGCGTTCATCCCGCCGAGCCGGTCGCCGACCGTCTGCTCGGGCGCCTCCGGCTCCGCCCCGGCCCCCGCCGACCCGCTCGCCGCGACCCGCTGTACGACCACCGGCGTCGCGAACTGCAGCAGCAGCGCCAGCATCCACAGCCCCCAGGCCGGCACGCCGTCGAAGAACCCGGCCGCGGTCACCGACAGCGCGCACAGCGCGTTGGGCAGCGCGAACCACAGCACCCCGCGCCCGTGCGCCTGCGTGTACAGCGCGCTGTGCACGAGGACGACCAGCAGGTACCCGAGCCCGAAGGCCACACCGCCCGCCCCGAAGGCGGTGGGCACGGCCAGCGCGCACACCAGGAACGCCCCCATGGCCAGCATGAGCAGGATCCGCCGCACGGTCCGGTCCGGGGGCACCTGGTTGGTCAGGTGCGCGTAGCCCCCGTACATCCAGAACAGCACGGTGAAGATCAGCACCACCTGCCCCGCACCCCGCAGGGTCAGGTCGTCCGCCAGCAGCACCGTCAACTGCGTGATGGTGAAGACGAAGACGAGGTCGAAGAACAGCTCCAGCGTGCTGACACGATGCTCGGTTTCCATGCGCGGCTCCCCCCGGATGTGTGCGCTGCCATCCGACCGTCCGGCACCCCCCATGTCCAGCCGGTATCAGCATCCGGAAGTCCCGCGCCGCCCTCGCCGCACCCCGCCCCGACCCCGACGAGACACCTCGTCTCGCCATGCCCTTCGGTGCATGCCCGCAGGTCAGCCCGGCGTGGCGGACGCCCACGGCTCGGATAAGTGGTCGGAACCCCGCCGATCCTTTGCTATTGTTGTCCATGTCGCCGCGGGAAACCGGGGCCGACCACCTGGTCCGGGTGGCGGAATGGCAGACGCGCTAGCTTGAGGTGCTAGTGCCCTTTATCGGGCGTGGGGGTTCAAGTCCCCCCTCGGACACAAGCGAGAACCCCACTTCGGTGGGGTTTTTGTCGTTCCAGGGAGTGATGCGCCGAGCCGAAGGCCGCTCGGCGTGACGGAAGGGTCGGATAGCCTCCGGAGGTCCCGCATCCGCCCGTTCCGGGAGGAACCGCACGCCATGGCCAAGCTGCTCTACAGCGACACCACCCTCGCCGTGTCCCACCTCGTGAACGACGTCGAGCGCGGAACCATAGCCCTGCCCGAGCTGCAGCGCCCGTACGTCTGGCCGGCGGCGAAGGCGCGTGACCTGTTCGACTCCATGTACAAGGGCTTCCCGGTCGGCTCCCTGCTGTTCTGGAAGCCGGGAGCCGAACCGGGCGCCCGCCAGATCGGCACCGAGACCAAGCAGGCCGTGCCGCAGCACCTCATCGTCGACGGGCAGCAGCGGCTCACCTCCCTCTACGCCGTGATCACCGGTGCCGCCGTACTCCGGGACGACTTCACCACGCGCCGGATCCGCCTCGCCTTCCGGCCGACCGACGCCACGTTCGCCGTCACGGACGCCGCCGTCGAGAAGGATCCGGAGTACCTGCACGACATCAGCACCCTCTGGGCGCCGAACGGCCGGAAGAAGGTGGTCCGGGCCTTCCTGGAACGCCTCGCGGAGAAGCGGGAGCTGGACGAGGAGGAGAAGGACCGCCTGGACACGGCGCTCGACGACCTCCACGGCCTCGGCAACTACCAGTTCAAGATCGTCGAACTGTCCGAGACCATCGACGAGGAGGAAGTCGCCGAGATCTTCGTCCGGATCAACAGCAACGGCGTCACCCTCAATCAGGCGGACTTCATCCTCACCCTGCTGTCCGTGTTCTGGGAGGAGGGCCGGCGCGCCCTCGAGGACTTCTGCCGCGAAGCCCACCAGCCGAGCCTCGACAACTCCTCTCCCTTCAACTGGCACATCCAGCCGGAGCCTTCCCAGATGCTCCGCGTCACCACGGCGGTCGCCCTGCGCCGCGCCGTCCTCAAGCAGGTCTACGTCGTGCTCCGCGGCAGGGACATCGACACCGGCAAGCCCTCCGCCGTCCTTCGCGAAGAGCAGTTCGGCCGCCTCCAGGCAGCACAGAAGCACGCACTGGACCTGACGAACTGGCACGAGTTCCTCCAGTGCCTGGAGCGTGCGGGCTTCCGCGGAAGCAAGATGATCAGCTCCGCCAACGCCGTGATCTACACCTACGCCCTCTGGCTGGTCGGGCGCGTCGACTACCAAGTGCCCCTCGGCCGACTGCGCGAGAGCATCGCGCGCTGGTTCTTCATGGCACACACCACCAGCCGCTACTCCGGCTCGTTCGAGACCCGGGTCGAGCAGGACCTCGCCCGCCTGGCCGGCGTGGACCCCGGCGACGCCGATGCCTACCTCGCGACCTTGAACAAGGTCGTCGACGACACCCTCACCCAGGACTACTGGGCCATCACCCTCCCCAACAACCTCGAGACCGCGGCCTCGAAGTCCCCGGCCCTCATGGCGTACGTCGCGGCGCTCAACATCCTCGACGCCGACGCCCTGTTGTCCACGGGGAAGGTGCGCACCCGTCTCGATCCGGCGATCACCGCGAAGAAGGGCATCGAGCGCCACCACCTCTTCCCGAAGAACCACCTGAAGAACAGCGGCATCACGGAGACCCCGCGCATCAACCAGATCGCCAACATGGCCCTGGTGGAGTGGAGCGACAACATCGCCATCTCCGATCAGCCGCCCGCGGACTACTGGCCTGCCCAGGTCACCGCCAAGCAGATCGCCGGCGACCGGTTGGCCCGGCAGCGCTACTGGCACGCGCTCCCGGACGACTGGGAGCACATGCCGTACGACGAGTTCCTCTCGGCCCGCCGCGCTCTGATCGCCTCGGTGGTCCGCGACGCCTTCACCAGGCTGAGCGAATCCACGCACCGCGCCGCTCCGGGGCAGTGAGCCGGGGCCGGCTCCGGACCGTTCAGGTGCCCAGGACCACCAGGCCCGTCGGGGTGGTCAGGCTGCCCGGGGCGACCGAGGTGAAGGTGTGGGGGAGGGAGAGGCGCGGCTGGTCGGTGTTCGGGGCGGCGTCGAAGAGGTAGGCCGCCGCGGTCGTGGTGTCGCTGACCAGGTGGGGGCCGGCCGCGGCGGCCGTGGCTCCGGTCAGCGGGGTGCGGAAGAGGCGGCGGAGGTGGCGCAGGGTCTCCGGGGTGACGGGGGCCCTCATCGGCGG
>NZ_JARAYQ010000201.1:0-16313 GCF_033794505.1 Streptomyces sp. MB09-01
CCCTCGGCCTGAAGTAGCGGCCCCCGTCGCCTCGCGAGGAGGCGACGGGGGCCGCTACTTCAGGCCGAGGGCGGCGCAGGCGGCCGCGTACTTGTCGGTGCAGATCTCTGCGACCGAGTAGACGCCGTCCTTGACGACGGTGTCGTTGATGTTGCCCTTGGTCAGCGAGACGACCGGGATCAGCACGGAGGCGATGCCCTTGGTGGTCGGGCTGTCGACCGTGGAGGTGGTGACTCCGTCGAGCTTCTCACCCTTGGCGAGGGCGACGGCCATCTTCGCGGCGGCCTCGGCCTCGGGGGCGTACGGCTTGTAGACGCTCATGAACTGCTCGCCCGCGACGATGCGCTGCACACCGGCGAGTTCCGCGTCCTGGCCGGTGACCGGGGGCAGGGGGGAGACGCCGGCCGCCTTGAGGGCGGTGATGATGCCGCCCGCCATGCCGTCGTTGGCGGAGTAGACGCCGATGACCTTGTCCTTGCCGAGCGCGGAGAGCGCGGCCGCCATGTTGGTGTTGGCGTTCTCCGGCTTCCACTCGACGGTGTCGTACTCCTTGCCGACGTTCACCTTGCCGTCGAGGACGGAGTGCGCACCGGACTTGAAGAGCTTGGCGTTCGGGTCGGTGACCGAGCCGTTCATCATGACGATCTGGCCGTCCTTGGCCTTGTCGCCCAGCGCCTCGAGGAGCGCCTTGCCCTGGACCTTGCCGACCTCTTCGTTGTCGAAGGAGGTGTAGGCGTCGATCGGGCCCTCGGCCAGACGGTCGTAGGCGATGACCGGGATGCCGGCGTCCTTCGCCTTCTTGACCGAGCCCGCGATGGCCTTGGAGTCCACCGCGTCGACGATCAGGACGTCCACCTTGTTGGTGATCATCGTGTCGACCTGGGAGTTCTGCGTGGTCGCGTCCTGCTTGGCGTTGGCGTAGACGACCTTGCCCTTGCCGCCGGTGAGCTCCGCGACCTTCTTCTCGATGAGCGGCTTGTCGAACTTCTCGTAACGCGCGGTCTGGTTCTCCGGCAGGAGCAGACCGACCTTGATCGCGTCGCCCTTGGCAGCGCCGGAGGACTCCTTGGCCGTGTCGCCGGCCTCCTTCGCACTGCCGCAAGCGGCAAGCGAGACGGCCATGGCACCGGCGGCAACAGCTACGGCGGCTCTGCGCATACGCGTGTTCATTACTTGAACCTCCCTGACGAGGCCGCAGCACTGCGGCCGAGGTGGATGTGAGTCAACCCCGGCCGCGTTTTGCCGTCAAGGAGTGAATCCTTAACGAGATGACAACGGTGCCATCCGTTATCTACCTGAAGGCAAGACGGCGGGAGCTCGCACTCCACTTCCATGGTCTGACAAAAGTGTCGAATCGCCCATTTCGCTGAGTACGAGCGCCAGCGCGCCCAGCACCTCGGCCCGCCCGCCCAGGGACCCCGTCAGCACCGACAACTGCCGGGCCGCACTGGGAATCGCGTACCTCCCCACCGATTCGCGGATGGGGGCCAGGACGAGTTCACCGGCCTCCGCCAGCGAGCCGCCCAGCACCACCCGGCTGGGGTTCAGCAGGTTGCACAGGCTTGCCACGCCGCTGCCGATGTGGCGGCCCACGTCCGTGATCACGCGGCGGCAGCCCGGGTCCCCCTCGCGGGCCAGCTCGACCACCCGCTCCATCGTCAACTCCGGCCCGTGCGTGCCCTGGAGCAGCGGCAGGACGTAGCGGGCGGCGGCGAAGGTCTCCAGGCAGCCGCGGTTGCCACAGCGGCAGACGGGGCCCGATTCGTCCAGCGTGATGTGCCCGATCTCCCCCGCCGTGCCGCCCGGCCCGCGGTAGATCTGGCCGTTGATGACCAGGCCCGCACCGACGCCGCTGGCCACCTTGATGTAGGCCAGGTCCTTTACTCCCCGCCCGCTCCCCCAAACGAGTTCACCGAGGGCGCCGAGGTTCGCGTCGTTGTCCACGTACACCGGCACGCCGAGGCGTTGCGAGAGCTCCTGGCGCGGGTTGATGCCCGCCCAGCCCGGCAGGATCGCGGTCGAGCCCAGGGTCCCGGACTCCACGTCGATCGGACCGGGCACGCCCAGGCCGACGCCGATGACCTTCTCCAGCCCCACCCCGATGTCCGCGATCAGCCGCCCGACCAGGGCTTCCGCCCGGTTGAAGCCGTCCGCCCAGGACGCGTCGACGTCCAGCGGCTCGGACTCCTCGGCCAGCACCTGGTGCGCCAGGTTCCCCACCGCCACCCGCAGGTGGGTGTGGCCGAAGTCGACGCCGATGACGATGCCCGCGTCACCGCTGAGCGACACGCTGCGTGCGCGCCGGCCGCCGGCGGAGGTGTCGGTGACCTCGACGGTCCCGCCCTCCTTCAGTTCTCGGACGATGTTGGAGACCGTGGCCGCCGACAGTCCGGTGGTGCGGGCGATCTCCGCCTGGGTCAGCGATCCCGCGAGCCGCACCGCCCGCACGACCCGTTCGAGATTCGCGCGATGCAGCGAGGACTGCGATCCGGGAGTCTGCACGACTCATCCACTCCTGCCCATAAGCGACGGCGAGCCGTCGCCCCCCGGCCGGGACACGTCGCGGTTTCGCGCTTCGAGACCCCGGCGTCTCTCCAACTTGTGAACCTTAAGTCGAGCCTTTGCGCATCCACACGTCAAGAGGCTGACACGGCACGAAACGGCCAGTACTGACCGAAAGGGGGAGAGAACCGGCCCCCTAGATCGTGCCACGGTCGCCGAGGCGCCGGTCCTCTGCGGCCTTTCCCGGCCGGATCGGGCGCCTGCCATGACAGCGCTGCGCGAGGAGGTGTTCGGGATGAGTCCCGACCGAAGTCCTTGCCGCGCTCTCATCGGCTGACCTGCTGTTGATCAGCTGACCCCTGCCCGAGTGCGCACGGCCGCGGTTCACCGCTGTCCCGTGCGTCGTCGCGTTTCTTTCCATTCTCTTTCCTTCCGCGTCCCCCGGCAGCTCCGCCGGGCACGCTTCCCCGGGCCTCCCCCAGCCACCGCTGAGGCGCGCCCCGGGCCACTCCCCCATGCCCGCCGGCGCGTCCCGCGGCCCTCCCGGCCGCTCCGCGCCGACCCGTGATCACTCCACATGACCGCGCGGCTCCGCGCTGCCCGGACACCTGGGACGAGGCCTTCCTCTTCGGCATCGCCGTCGCCGTCGGCCTGACCCCCGAGATGCTGCCGATGGCCGTCTCCGCCAACCTGGCGCGCGGTGCGGTCGCCATGTCCCGGCGCAAGGTGGTCGTCAAACGGCTCAACGCGATCCAGAACCTGGGCGCGCTGGACGTGCTCTGCACGGACAAGACCGGCACCCTCACCGAGGACCGGATCGCCCTGGACCGCTACCTGGACGTGCACGGCGACGAGGACGACGAGGTGCTGGAGTACGGCTACCTCAACGCGCACTTCCAGACGGGCTTGCGCAACCTCATGGACCGGGCGGTCATCGACCGCGTCGACGAGGCCGAGGAGGTTGTCGTCGACGCCCGGTTCTCGATGGTCGACGAGATCCCCTTCGACTTCGCCCGGCGCCGGATGTCCGTGATCCTCAACCGGAACGGCATGGTGGGCGACCCCGGCCGCACCGAGCACGTCGTGATCGCCAAGGGTGCCGTCGAGGAGGTCCTGGACCTCTGCACGCACATGACCGACCGCGGCGGGACGGTCGAGCTGACCGAGCAGCTGCGGTGGCACGTCACCCGGATCGCGGAGGACGACAACCGCCGGGGCCTGCGGGTCCTCGCCGTCGCCCGCACCGTCGGCACTCCGCGCGACAAGAATGAATTGAACACGTTCAGTCCGGCTGGCAGTATGGATCCGGGCGCACCGCCGGCCGGGCGGACGCGTTCGTTTCGCCGTGCCACGAGGGGGGTTGGCCGTGCACGAGGAGCATGAGAAGCACGAGAAGCGGTCGTACGGCCTGGTGCTGCTGGTCTCGGTGCTGGTGGGCTGTCTGGAGGTCGCCCTCACCGTCGTGGTGATCTTCCTGTACGTCGAGACGCAGCCGCCGCCGGACACCCCGGTCGACCACACCGCCCTGGTGGGGTCCCTGCTCTCCCTCAGCATGATCGTCGCGGTGATCGCGGTGCTGCTGACCCTGGTCTTCGTGCTGCCGTCGGTGGCGCTGGCCGACCTGCTCGGCCGCCTGATCGGCGGCCGCGAGGCGTGGTGGTGGGTGCCGCTGACGACGGCCGCCCTGGTCGCAGCACCGATCTGGGCCTTCGCGTCGTACAACGACGTGGAGACGCCGCCCGTGCGCGTCTTCTGGGCGATCGCCACGGCATCGCTCTCGGCGGGCGGCCTGATCGCCCGGCTCCGGCACCCGGAACTGCTGCGGCGCGTGGCCCTGGGGGGCACGGCCCTGGTGGTGGGAACCGGCCTCCTCGGCGCGCTCGGCCTCACCGCCGGCCTGCTGCCCGCGTACGAGCCGCCGAAGATCGGTCCGGCGACCATGCCCGGCACGTGGGGCGACCACACGGAGGGAAAGCTGGTCTTCACGTCGGACGGCCGGGTCACGGCCTTCGGCGTCGCCGAGCACCGCCCCGGCGACGACCCCCACGTCCTGGCACCGCAGTGCTCGGGCTCCGGCACCTGGTCGTACGAGCCCGGGCGGAGCGTCTGGTCCCAGAAGGTCCGCGTACAGGTCCCGGGGTGTTCCTGGCCGGCGTGGAGCGTCGGCGGCACCGACCGGGAGCCCCGGATCCACCAGAACATCGGCCGCCCCGATTCCGGCTACCTGTACAAGCTGCGGAAGGTCACCGGCGGCTCCTGACCCGGGGGGCTACTTCAGCGTCGCCGAGGTGAGGCCCGCCTGGATCTGGCGCTGGAAGGAGAGGTAGACCACCAGCATCGGGACCATCGCGATGGTGGCGCCGGCGAACAGCACCGGCAGGTCCGTCTCGTAGCCCATCTGGTACTGGAGCTGGATGAGCCCCTGGGTGAGCATGTACCGCTCGGGGTCGGCGCTCGTCTGCGGCTGCATCAGCACGGCGGGCAGGATGTACTGGTTCCACTGGCCCAGGACGTTGAAGATCCCGACGCTGATCAGGCCGGGCTTGGCCATCGGCAGCATCACCTGGAAGAAGATCCGGGTGTCGGAGGCCCCGTCGATGACCGCCGCCTCGTGGATCGCCGTCGGCAGCGTCCGGAAGAAGGAGTGCATGAAGAAGACCGTGAAGGGCATCGAGTAGGCGACGTACACCAGGATCAGGCCCTGGTAGGTGTTCAGCATGTCGAAGCGCTTGACCATGAAGAAGAGCGGTACGAGCGCGAGGAACACGGGGAACATCGCCCCGCTGACGAAGAAGTAGTAGATGAGCCGGTTGCCCGTGAAGGGGTAGCGGGCCAGCACGTACGCGGCCATGGAGCCGAACAGCATGGTCAGCGGGACCGAGAACACCAGCACGATGAGGGTGTTGGCGAAGTAGCCCCCGATGCCCTTCGTCCAGGCCCGCCCGAAGGCGTCGAAGTGCCAGTTGGAGGGCCAGCTCAGGGCCGAACCGCCGATCTGCGCGTCGGTCTTGAAGGCACCGAGCGCGAGCCAGATCAGGGGCAGCACGATCATTATCGCCCAGACGACGAGGAAGCCGTGCGAGAACACGTTGAGGGCCGTCCCCTCGGAGCGGCGCCCCTCCCGCTTCCCCGTCCGTCCGGCGCCGCCGGGCTGCTCCGCGGCCTTTTCGCCCGGAGCCTTGATCACTGTGGTCATGGAGGTCTCCCGCTCAGAACTCGATGCGCTCGCGGCGGGTGGCGCGCAGCGTGATGACGGAGAGGATCATGGTCAGGGCGAGCATGACCACGCCCATGGCGCAGGCGTACCCGCTCTTGCCGAAGTAGAGGAAGTTGCGCATCAGCACCGTGGACATGACCTCGCTGTGGTGGTCGGGTCCGCCGCCGAACTGGCCCGAGGTCATGGTCGACACCAGCACGAACATGTCCATCGCGGCGATGCCCAGATAGACCGCGGAGGTCTGCACAGAGTCCCACAGCAGGGGCAGCGTGACCTTGAAGAAGGTCTGGGCGCGCCCGGCGCCGTCGAGCAGCGCGGCCTCGTAGATGTCCTTGGGGACGGACTGCATGGCCGCGGAGAACAGGACGAGGTAGAAACCGACGCCGTGCCAGACGACGACGAGGAGCAGGCACCAGAGGACGAGGTTCGGCTCGTTGAGCCATTCGACGGGGTGGTTCGCGTCGATCAGGCCGAGCCCGGTCAGGAAGCCGTTGAGCAGGCCGCCCTCGTCGCTGCGGTAGATCGCGCCGAAGAGCACGGAGAGGATGGCGAGGGAAAGGACCTGCGGGAAGAAGTAGACGACCTTGTAGAAGCGCGATCCGCCGACTCCTTGCACTCCGCCGGCCCCGCCGCGCCCGCCCGCGTTCACCATGAAGGCGAAGAAGAGGGCGAGCAGGATGGTGACCAGCGGGACGAACACCAGGAGCAGCAGGTTGTGCCAGAGCGCGCCGCGGAAGACCTCGTCCTTCAGCAGGGCCGCGTAGTTGTCCGTGCCGACGAAGTCGAACGTCGGCGACTGCCCGGTCCAGTTGGTGAAGGAGTAGCCGAACGTCTGCACGTACGGCCAGATGACGAAGGTCAGGTACAGCGCGAGGGGCGCGAAGAGGAAGCCGGCGATGAAGCCGTACTTGCCCCTCCCTTGGGCTACATGGCTCATGGTGTCCGTCCCTGCGGTGGTCAGCTGCGCTTGTTGTTCTTGGCGTTCGGGTCCTGAGCCGCCTTGTTCACCGCGGCCTGGGCCCGCTTGATCCACTCCTTGGGCTGGATCCGCTGCGCCATGAGCTCATTGGACGCGTTCTGGATCTCCGTGTCCATCTCGCTGTACCAGTCGGGGTAGCGGTAGCTGAAGGTGTTGCTGCCCGCGGCCTTCAGCGCCTCGACCGCCGACTGGGTGCCCGGCCGCAGCTTGACGCTCGGATCCACGCCGTCCTTGACCACCGTGAGCGAGTTGGCCTGCTGGGCGAAGATCGTCGACCATTCGCGGGACAGCATCGAACGGAGGAACTCCAGGCCCGCGGCCTTGTTGGCGGCCTTCTCCGGGACGATGAACGGCTCGTCGACGCCGGCCCGGATGGCCTCGAGGGGCATCTTGCTGTCGGCGAGCAGGGGCACCGGCAGGAACTTCATGTCGAAGTCCTCCGGGGTCTGCTTGAGCTGCTCGTTCTCCAGCCAGGACCCGGAGGGGATGAAGGCGGCCTTGTACTGGTTCCAGGCCGTCTGGGACTCCGTATGGGTGAGGCCGTTGGTGCCCGGCATCAGCAGGCCCTTCTCGACCACCTCGTAGACCGCCTCGACCGCGGCGAGGGCGGCCGCGTTGCCCTCGAAGGCGTTCGGTTCGAGGTTGTCGATCGCCTTCACCGCATCCAGACCGCCCTTCTTGGCGATCAGGTCCATGATGACGACGTTGATGTAGTACGGGTACTTGCCCTGGTGGGCGAGGCCGCCGATGCCCGCCTCCTTGGCCTTGGTGCAGACGGCGAGGAACTCGTCCCAGGTCTTGGGCGCCGTCCAGCCCTTCTCCTTGAAGAGCTTGCCCGAGTACCAGAAGCCGGACACGGCGTACACGTACTTCAGGACGACGTACTTGCCGCCCAGCATGCCCTGTTCGACGGCCCCGTCGACCAGGGTGTCGCGCACCTTCTTGCTCGGGTCGTCGAGCGAGGGCGCGTCGAGCACGGCGTTGAGGTCGGCGAGCTGGCCGCCCTTGCCGAGCACGTCCAGCGGGATCTTCTGGGCACCGGAGTCGTCGACGACGTCCGGCGGGTTCCCGCCGTTGAAGCGGGGCTGCAGTTTGGCGGTGATCTCCTGGGTGCCCAGGTGGGAGCTGGTGGTGCCCCACTTCTTGTCGAAGGCGGCCTCCCAGGCCTTCGCGTAGTCGTCGCCGAACCCGCCCTTGAAGACGACGACGTCCAGCTTGCCGCCCTTCGCGACGCCGAAGGGGTTCTCCTTGGTCACCGGCGCCTTGGCCGGGCCCTTCGTGGAGTTCTCCTCACCGCCGGAGGCGCAGGCGGACAGGAAGCTCATCGTCGGCACCGTGATCAGTCCGAGTGCTGCGGAGCGCTTGATCAGGTCGCGGCGTCCGAGGCCCTCACCAGTGGATCCCATGCTCATGTCCTCGCCTTCGTCAGAAGTGTGAAGGAGGCCGGAGATTCACGGTGGTTGCCGTGCATGCGGACATCACCACAGCTCCCCGCCCGTCCCCCGGCCCGGAGCCACTCGTCTCGCGGTGATCCGGACGGGCACAGGTATAGTCCACTTCCGCTCGTGTGAGCAAGATCATGCACAGTTATGGCCGCCAGTTTTTCCGAGTTGAGACCTGTCCGTCACATGGACACGCCGCCGGACGAACGGAAGGGCCGTACCCCCTTGACGGGGGTACGGCCCTTCGGCGCCTATGCGGTGGCTCAGCCGCGGATGAGGTTCCGGAGCACGTACTGCATGATGCCGCCGTTGCGGTAGTAGTCCGCCTCACCCGGCGTGTCGATGCGGACGACCGCGTCGAACTCCACACCGGTGTCGGTGGTCACCTTGACGGTGCGCGGGGTGGTGCCGTTGTTCAGCTCCTCCACACCGGTGAAGGCGAAGGTCTCCTCGCCGGTGAGGCCCAGGGAGGCGGCGGTGGCGCCCTCCGGGAACTGCAGGGGCAGGACGCCCATGCCGATCAGGTTGGAGCGGTGGATGCGCTCGTAGGACTCGGCGATGACGGCCTTGACGCCGAGCAGCGCGGTGCCCTTGGCCGCCCAGTCGCGGGACGAGCCGGAGCCGTACTCCTTGCCCGCCAGGATGACCAGCGGGACGCCGGCGGCCTGGTAGTTCTGCGAGGCGTCGTAGATGAAGGAGACCGGCGCGCCCTCGACGGTGAAGTCGCGGGTGAAGCCGCCCTCGGTGCCCGGCGCGATCTGGTTGCGCAGGCGGATGTTGGCGAACGTACCGCGGATCATGACCTCGTGGTTGCCACGGCGGGAACCGTACGAGTTGAAGTCGCGGCGCTCGACGCCGTGCTCGGTGAGGTACTTGCCGGCCGGGGTGTCGGCCTTGATCGCACCGGCCGGGGAGATGTGGTCGGTGGTGACCGAGTCGCCCAGCTTCGCCAGCACGCGGGCGCCGGCGATGTCGGAGACCGGGGTGGTCTCCATCGTCATGCCCTCGAAGTAGGGGGGCTTGCGGACGTAGGTGGACTGCGGGTCCCACTCGAAGGTGTTGCCGGTCGGGATCGACAGCGCCTGCCACTGGGCGTCGCCCGCGAAGACGTCCTGGTAGGACTTGTTGAACATGTCCTCGCCGATAGCGTTCGCCACGACGTCGTTGACCTCGGCCTCGGAGGGCCAGATGTCCTGGAGGAAGACCGGCTTGCCCTCGGTGTCGGTGCCGATGGCGTCCTTGGTGATGTCCACCTTCATGGAGCCCGCGATGGCGTACGCGACGACCAGCGGCGGGGAGGCCAGGTAGTTCATCTTGACGTCGGGGTTGATCCGGCCCTCGAAGTTGCGGTTGCCGGAGAGCACCGACGTGACCGCAAGGTCGTGCTCGTTGATCGCCTTCGAGATCTCCTCGTCCAGCGGACCGGAGTTGCCGATGCAGGTGGTGCAGCCGTACCCGACGAGGTTGAAGCCCATCTTGTCGAGGTACGGGGTCAGGCCGGCCTTGTCGAAGTAGTCGGTGACGACCTTCGAGCCCGGGGCCAGGGTGGTCTTGACCCACGGCTTGCGGGACAGGCCCTTCTCGACCGCCTTCTTGGCCACGAGCGCCGCGGCGACCATGACGTAGGGGTTCGAGGTGTTGGTGCACGAGGTGATCGCGGCAACGGTGACGGCGCCGTGGTCGATCTCGAAGGAGGAGCCGTCGGCCAGGGTGACCAGCGTCGGACGGGTCGGCACGCCGTTGACGGCGGCCGGGGCGTCGGAGGCCGGGAAGGACTCCTTGCCCGCCTCGTCGTCGTCCTCGACGTAGTTGCGCACGTCCTGCGCGAACTGCTGGGAGGCGTTGGCGAGGACGATGCGGTCCTGCGGGCGCTTCGGTCCGGCGATGGAGGGGACGACCGTGGAGAGGTCGAGCTCCAGCTTCTCGGAGAAGTCCGGCTCGGCGGCCGGGTCCAGCCACAGGCCCTGCTCCTTGGCGTACGCCTCGACGAGAGCGACCTGCTGGGCGTCGCGGCCGGTCAGGCGCAGATACTTCAGCGTCTCGTCGTCGATCGGGAAGATCGCGGCGGTGGAGCCGAACTCCGGCGACATGTTGCCGATGGTGGCGCGGTTCGCGAGGGAGGTGGCGGAGACGCCCTCACCGTAGAACTCGACGAACTTGCCGACGACGCCGTGCTTGCGCAGCATCTCGGTGATGGTGAGCACCAGGTCGGTGGCGGTGGTGCCGGTCGGCAGCTCGCCGGTCAGCTTGAAGCCCACGACGCGCGGGATCAGCATGGAGACCGGCTGGCCGAGCATCGCGGCCTCGGCCTCGATGCCGCCGACGCCCCAGCCCAGCACGCCCAGGCCGTTGACCATGGTGGTGTGCGAGTCGGTGCCGACGAGGGTGTCGGGGTACGCCTGGCCGTTCCGGACCATGACCGTACGCGCCAGGTGCTCGATGTTGACCTGGTGGACGATGCCGGTGCCCGGGGGGACGACCTTGAACTCGTCGAAGGCGGTCTGGCCCCAGCGCAGGAACTGGTAGCGCTCCTTGTTGCGGCCGTACTCCAGCTCCACGTTCTGGAGGAAGGCGTCCGGGGTGCCGAACTTGTCGGCGATGACCGAGTGGTCGATGACCAGCTCTGCCGGGGCCAGCGGGTTGATCTTCGACGGGTCGCCGCCGAGGGCCTTCACGGCCTCACGCATGGTGGCGAGGTCCACGACGCAGGGAACGCCGGTGAAGTCCTGCATGATCACGCGAGCCGGCGTGAACTGGATCTCCTCGCTGGGCTGGGCCTGCGAGTCCCAGTTGCCGAGCGACCGGATGTGGTCGGCGGTGATGTTCGCGCCGTCCTCGGTACGGAGCAGGTTCTCCAGCAGGACCTTCAGGCTGTAGGGAAGGCGGGCGGAGCCCTCGACCTTGTCCAGCTTGAAGATCTCGTACGACTCGTCGCCCACCTGCAGCGTGCTGCGGGCGTCGAAGCTGTTCGCCGACACGACAGTCTCCTTCATGCATGAATTCGCGCGTATAACCGCATCTTGCCGCCACGCCCCTTGGCCAATCCGCTAAGGTAGGGCTAAGTTAGGTAACCCTTACCAGCGGGGGCGGCTGCGGTACGCCTTCGGCAGATATCTCGATGTCGAGATAACTCTAGTACATGTCCGGGTCCGGGGACGAGGCGCGCACCCCGGGGAAGGCCTGCCCGGTCCGCAGACCGGATGCTCCCGCATGCTCCGACCCGGCCCCTGCGACCGGCGCCGACGCCTGACGCCTCCCCTTTCCCGTGCGGCCGCCCGGTCGTGACGATGATCACGGAGCGTTCCGGCGAGGCCGGCTCGTCCGGCCCCGCAGGGCTCGTCCCCACCGGCGAGCCCCCCTGCACGCCCTTAGCGGCGGCCCCCTTCGTCCCTATCCTGCTGCTCGTGGGGGCTGGGGTTTCCGGGTCAGGGGGCGACGTGGCACGTGCGGTGGGGATCGACCTGGGGACGACGCACTCGGCCGTGGCCGTGTTCGAGGGGGGGTCGTGACCGCCCGGTGGTCACCACCGTCCCGAATGCCGAGGGATCCCGGACCACGCCGTCGGTGGTCGACGGGGCGGGTGGCCACGGGCAGGACCGACGCACGGCCGCCCGGTCCCGCCCTGGTGCCCCTCGATCCGAAGGACGCGGGCAAGGGGCCCAGCGCGGCCGGCGCGCCGGCGCCCGCCCGGCTGGCGGCCGAACAGGAGGGCCTGGGCGGGCACACCACGGGCTACGCCTCGGCCGGCTCCCGGGCGTGGGAGGGTCCGGCCGGGGCGGCGGGCGTCTGCGCGGCGCTCGTCCCGACCGGCGCCCTCCTGGCACAACGCGTCCTGTCGGTGCTGGCCGCCGTGACGGCGGCGTCCTTCGGGGTGCCTGCCGTGCTCCTCCTCGCCGCCCGCGGGAAGTACGCGCGGCTCGACCTCTTCGAGCGGGGCGTGGTGGTCTCCGACGCCGACGGCCGGACCGTCGCCTGCCGCGGGGACGGTCTGCAGCTCCGGCGGCACAGCGTCGCCCGCTACCTCGACGGCACCTACACGGGCACGCAGCACTACTGCACCCTGCCGCGACCCGACGGCTCGGTCCTGCTGCCCGGCGCGAAGTTCCCGCACGCGCAGAGCTGGGGTCCGGTGGTGGAGGAGGCTGCGGCCCGGGCGCAGCTGCCCGGCGCGCTCGCGACGATCCGGGCGGGCGGCACTGTCGTCTTCGGCCCGTTCTCGCTGAGCACGGAGGCGGTCACCGCCGGCGGCCGGTCGGAGCCCTGGGACAGGATCGAGGCCGTCTCGTACGGCAACGGCACGGCCCCGCTGAGGGTCATGGGCCGGCAGCAGCCGCTGGCCACCGTGTCGGTGGGGCTGGTGAACGGCTTCCCCGTCTTCCTGACGCTCGTCGACCACCTGCGAGCGGGCCGCCGCTGAGCCCGGCGGCCGGGGAGCAACTCCTCTGCGCGGCCCCGGAGGAGCTCCCGGCCCCGCCGTCCGCGCACCAGCGGCACCAGCGGCACCAGCAGCAGCAGCTCACCCGTCTGCCCGGCCGGATCGTCGCGCATCGCGCGTACGGGGACCCCACCATGGGACCTGACGGTCAATAACACACAAAACACCCATCCGACACACCCATCCGGCATACCCGGAGCGGGACTCATCTCATATCTGAGATAACGTGCCCCCATGGCAGACGACTACCTCGTACGCATCGGCAAGCTCATCCGTGACGCCCGTCAGCACCGGGGCTGGACACAGAGTCAGCTCGCCGACGCACTCGGCACCAGCCAGAGTGCCGTGAACCGGATCGAGCGCGGCAATCAGAACATCAGCCTTGAGATGATCGCCCGCATCGGTGAAGCGCTCGACAGTGAGATCGTCTCCCTGGGCTACGCCGGCCCGATGCACCTGCGCGTGGTCGGCGGCCGCCGGCTGTCGGGCGCCATCGACGTCAAGACGAGCAAGAACGCGTGCGTCGCCCTGCTCTGCGGCTCGCTGCTCAACAAGGGCCGTACGGTGCTGAGGCGGGTGGCCCGCATCGAGGAGGTCTACCGCCTCCTCGAGGTCCTGAACTCCATCGGCGTCCGCACCCGCTGGATCAACGACGGCGTGGACCTGGAGCTGATCCCGCCGGCCCGCCTCGACCTGGAGGCCATGGACGCGGACGCGGCGCGCCGGACCCGGAGCATCATCATGTTCCTGGGCCCCCTGCTGCACCGGATGGACCACTTCCGCCTGCCCTACGCGGGCGGTTGCGACCTCGGCACCCGCACCATCGAGCCGCACATGATCGCCCTGCGCCGCTTCGGCCTGGACATCACCGCGACCGAGGGCATCTACCACGCGAAGGTGGAGGCCGGGGTCTCCCCCGACCGCCCGATCGTGCTGACCGAGCGCGGGGACACGGTCACCGAGAACGCGCTGCTGGCCGCCGCCCGGCACGACGGCGTCACCGTCATCCGCAACGCCTCCTCCAACTACATGGTCCAGGACCTGTGCTTCTTCCTGGAGGAGCTGGGCGTCAAGGTCGAGGGCGTCGGCACGACCACGCTCACCGTCCACGGCGTTCCGAACATCGACGTGGACGTGGACTACTCCCCCTCCGAGGACCCGGTCGAGGCGATGAGCCTGCTCGCCGCGGCGGTCGTCACGGAGTCGGAGCTGACCATCCGCCGGGTGCCGATCGAGTTCATGGAGATCGAGCTCGCGGTGCTGGAGGAGATGGGGCTCGACCACGACCGCTCGGCGGAGTACGTCGCGGACAACGGCCGCACCCGCCTGGTGGACCTCACCGTCCGCCCGTCCAAGCTCGAAGCCCCGATCGACAAGATCCACCCGATGCCGTTCCCCGGGCTGAACATCGACAACGTCCCGTTCTTCGCGGCCATCGCCGCCGTCGCCCAGGGCCAGACCCTGATCCACGACTGGGTCTACGACAACCGGGCCATCTACCTGACCGACCTCAACCGCCTCGGCGGCCGCCTCCAACTCCTGGACCCCCACCGCGTCCTGGTCGAGGGCCCCACCCGCTGGCGCGCGGCGGAAATGATGTGCCCGCCGGCCCTGCGCCCGGCGGTGGTCGTCCTCCTCGCGATGATGGCCGCCGAGGGCACCTCGGTCCTGCGCAACGTCTACGTGATCAACCGCGGCTACGAGGAACTGGCCGAACGCCTCAACTCGGTGGGCGCCCAGATCGAGATCTTCCGCGACATTTGAGCAAGCCGCAGGTCAGGACGGTTTGCCGTCCTCCTGGGCCGTCTGTGGGCCGTCGCCGGTGTCTCCGCCCTCGCGGAAGACCCCGTCGACGGCCCTTCGCGCGCGTGCCTGGCTGTTGGGCATGAGGTGGGTATAGGTCCGCAAGGTGAACCCCGGATCGCCGTGCCCCAGGTACTCGGACAGGGCCTTGACGTTCTCCCCCGCGTCCAGCAGCACGGACGCGTAGAAGTGTCGTAAGGCGTGCATCCCGTGCTCGCGCGACTGAGTGAACCGCTCCCCCGGCTCGCGGGGCGGGATGACGCCGGCCGTGACCAATGCCGGCTTCCACACCCGCATGTTGAAGAAGTTGCGGTTCACCGTCTTCCGCTCGCGCGAGTAGAAGAGCAGCGAAGCCGTGACCGGCGGCCCATCCGGCGTCTTCCACGGCAG
Source organism: Streptomyces sp. MB09-01 (assembly GCF_033794505.1). Taxonomy (NCBI): domain Bacteria; kingdom Bacillati; phylum Actinomycetota; class Actinomycetes; order Kitasatosporales; family Streptomycetaceae; genus Streptomyces; species Streptomyces sp. MB09-01. Next base: position 14,769 of record NZ_JARAYQ010000201.1, read on the forward strand.
CGTGACACTGATCGGCGGCCGCTGGGTGATGTGCTCAGCGAGCGCGAACGCAACGGAGTCGGGCAAAGGCACGTCACGGAGCTTCCCGCCCTTCGGCGGAGCGAACACCAGCTTCGCCCTGACCATCTTCACCTGGCGTACGACGTGCACGACGCCCCCGAGGAAGTCGACTTCATCGACGGCCAGCCCGAAGATCTCTCCCTGCCGCAGGCCGCATCCCGCGCCGATGTCCACCACCTTCCGGTACGACGCAGGCAAGGCTTCGCGGACCGCGAGGACGCGTTCACGCGGCCACGGCTTGAGCTTCCTGACGTCCCGGCGGGGCGGCCGAACTGATGCCGCACGGCAGGGATTCCGGTGGATGACGCCGTCATCGACGGCGGCGCCGAAGACCGCTGACACGTTGGCGAAGATGACCCGCTGGTACGAAGCTGCAAGTCCCGCGTCTTGCAGGATGCGCCCCCAGGCCCGGATGTGCGCCGGCAGAAAGGCACTCATGGGGCGGTGGCCGATGTGCGGGAAGATGTGCAGCCGGAAGCGCTGGTCGATCGCGTCGATCGTCGACATGTCGGTCGTCTGGGAGGCCAGCCACGTGGTGGCGTAGTCCTGGAACGTCACCTTGCCCGCAGCGGGATCGATGTACTGGCCGCGCGACATGTCGGCGGCGATCTGGGTCAGCCACGCCTCGGCGAGGCGCCTCTGCTTGTCGGGGAACGACCTGCTCTTCTCGGCACCGGTCGGGCTGACGTAGCGAGCCCGGTACCGCATCCCGGATCCGTGCCGGTCGGTCTTGACCCGGTGGGCCTTGCCGTCGGTGCCAGTCTCGGTCTTGAACCAGCGGTCTTGAATGTGTCCTGCCACGTGTGGCCCTTCTGGGGAAGTGCTGAGGGCGGGCCCGGGTGGGCCCGCCCTCAGTGGTGGTGTGGTTGGTCAGGCGGCTTGGCTGATGTCGTTGCGCTTCTGTTCGGCGATCCAGTCGTAGAGGTCGGCGGGGTCGTACCGGGTGTGCTTACCGACACGGAATCCGGGCGGCCCAGTCCGCTTCTTTCGCCACTGGTAGAGGGTTTCCACGGGGACGTCGAGGAGTTCGGAGACGTCGTCAGGGGTGAGGTAGCGGTCTGGGAGTCCGCCGCGCAGGATGGCGCGGGAATCGCTTCGGGCGGGCATTGCTCCTCCGGCGGGTCGGGTGGCGGGAGGAGCCGGGGGCTAGCCGGCTCCTTCAGTGCGGTCCGGGGCTCGAAAACCCCGGAAAGTACTGACAGAACTGACAGAACCTCGTCATCTGGCCTCTGACCTGCGGTTTTGGCGGGTTCGGTCCGCGTGACAAAACCTCAAAAAACTCTGACAGAACCTCGAAAACCTAGGTTCTGTCAGACCGGCCGGCTCGCACCGCGGCGAGGTTTTTGGAGTTCTGTCAGAGTTTTCGGAGGTTTTGTCACACCTCCGAAAGTGCTCGTTTTCGCAGGTCAGGGGCCTCGTCGGGAGGTTCTGTCAGTTCTGTCAGAGGTTTCGGGGGTTTTCAGGCTGCGGGGGTGAGGCGGGGGT
>NZ_JARAYQ010000202.1:0-16095 GCF_033794505.1 Streptomyces sp. MB09-01
AGTCGCGCACGTCGCTGCCGAGATGGGCATATCGAGGCCCACAGCCCACAAATGGGTCCGCCGCTGGCGTACTGAAGGTCAAGCAGGACTCCACGACCGGCGCCTCCTATCCCGTCTTCCGCACGTCCGACCCGGCAGCGGCCCTCGCCATGGGGCGCCGGCTCCTCGCGCTGGGCGATCGGGACTATGCCCAGGTATCGGTGGAATGATGACGGCAGTACGGGGCGAGGTTGCCGGCCCGGCCGCGGCGCGGCTGGAGGTGGCCTCCTCGGCGGCGGCCGTCACGGTGTGCGTGGTGGCCGCTCCCGCGCAGGTGTCGTGGCCCTCGGCGAAGGAGCGTGCCCCGTGGTAGCAGGCAAAGCACCGAAGGAGCCGGCGTCGGATCCGGACGCGAGGCAGCAGTTGGCGGTCGATATAGGAGCTGAGTCCGGGGTGCGGTGGACGCGGACGTTGGGCGCAGTCCGCGCTCGCGCGGCGGCTCGCCGTCGAATTCGAGGCGTTTTTGGAGCGGGAGCCGCTGGTCCTAGGAGTCGGGTGGCGCTGCATCCCAACGCCCCGGCTGGTCACCCAGCCCGGAGACACACGCACTTACCGGCAGTGACTACGCAACCCCGACGACAACCTCCCCGACCAGAACGACCTGCCCAGGCACTCGATCGGCGATGGGCTGGCTGCCCAGCGCCGGACACGTCGGCCGGGGCGAAGGAGGAGACGACGGGGCGGGGAGCTGGCTGCGGAACTGGTACATCGACTTCGAGCGTCCCATCGTCCGTATGGCCGCAGGGTTCGACAGCTTCGACCTGACCGTGAACCTCGTCATCGCCCCCGACTTACGTCGGCCAATACCGGGGCGGCGCGTTGCTCTATCTGGCGGGGCATACATGGTCGACTGATTGACCTGGCAGGTAGGCGGTCCGCTCCGATTGCGAGAGGTCACGGTTGACGGTCTGGCAGACCTTTTTGATCGCCTCCTTGGGATTGAGGGGGCCTACATCCCACAGTCGTGCGGTTTGGTCGTTGCTCCCGGTAGCTAGGATTTGTTTGTCAAGTTTGGGGTGGAATGCCACCGCGCGGACAGCACCTGAGTGTCCGATCAGGGTTACGCGGGGTGCGCCGGTGGTCAAATTCCATAGCCGTGCTGTCCCGTCGTAGCTGCTGCTTGCGAGGGTTCGTCCGTCGGGGCTGAACGCCACTGAATGCACCATGTCGGTGTGACCAATAAAGGTCTTCTGTAGCTCGCCAGTGGCCATTTTCCACAACTTCACGGTGCGGTCGATGCTGCCGGTTGCGAGGGTGCGACCATCCGGGCTGAAGGCCACCGAATGGACTTGGTTGGTGTGCTCCTTTTTCAAGTCTCGGCGAGTTCCGGATGGCATATCCCACAATCGCACGTTCCCGTCGGCGCTGCCCGAGGCGAGAGTGCGCCCATCCGGGCTAAATGCCACCGAATAGACAATGTCGGAATGACCTTCCAGCGGTTTTCTGCGGAACTCCTTAGCGGACATGTCCTGTATATCCCACAGGAACACTCTCGCGCTCTTGGTTCCAATGGCCAGAGTGTTTCCGTCCGGGCGGCTGAATGCTAGCGAATACACGGACGTAAGTTCCGGCAAGGTCTTTCGGAGGCTTCTAGTGGGAATGTCCCACAGTCTCACTTCGCCGTCGACACCTCCACTGGCGAGGGTGTGGCCGTCTGGACTGAATGCCACAGCCGCCAAGTCTTCGGTGTGCCCTTTGAGGGCTTTGATGAGATTTCCGCTGTCTGCATTCCATAGTCGCACGGTCTTGTCGAAGCTGCCGGTGGCGACAGTTTTCCCATCGGGGCTGAATGCCACCGAATTCACCGAATTGGTGTGCCCCGTCAGCATCGAGTGGGTCGCTTTCGTGGATACGTCCCACAGTCGGAACGTCTGGTCGCGGCTGCCCGTTGCAAGGGTCTTTCTGTCGGAGCTGAACGCCACTGCGAACACCCAGTCATTGTGTCCGAGCAGGGTCATGCGGATTGCGCCGGTTTCCACGTCCCACAGGAGTGCAGTGTGCTCCGTATTACCGCTGGCGAGAGATTTGCCGTCCGGACTAAATGCCACCGAGACAACCTCATCAGAGTCCGTCTTCAGCACTTTGCGGTAGGTTCCAGAGGGCATATTCCATAGAACGATCAGGGAATCTGCGGTGCCGCTGGCAAGGATTTTACCATCGGGATCGAAGGCCACCGAATGCACCGATCCAGTTTCCCCCGTCAGTGAGTAGAGGCAGGTGCGGGAGGGCATGTTCCACACCCGTATGGTGGTGTCGTTGCTGCCACTGGCAAGGATTTTTCCGTCGGGGCTGAAAGTCACCGAGTTCACCACGTCGGTGTGCCCCGTCAGTGAGTAGAGGTAGGTGCGGGAGGGCATGTTCCACACCCGTATGGTGGTGTCGTTGCTGCCACTGGCAAGGATTTTTCCGTCGGGGCTGAAAGTCACTGAGTTCACCACGTCGGTGTGCCCTTTCAGTTCCTTGGCGAGCGTGCCAGATGTCACATTCCACAGCAGGATGCTCCCGTTACTGATGCCGGTTGCTAGGGTTTTCCCGTCGGGACTGAAAGCCACCGATGTCACCGAGGTCGCCACATCGGTGTGTCCTTTCAGCGCCTTGGGGTGGCTGCCTGTAGGCATTTCCCATAGCCGTGCCGTCCCGTCGTAGCTGCCGGTTGCTAGGGTTTTTCCGTCTGGGCTGAAGGCCACCGCCTTCACCGCCGCGGTGTGACCGAGGAAACGCTGATATCCCGGTAGGGCCGCGACGGTTTGCAGGCTGGCTGCCGCTTCGTCAGTCTCACTGGTGCGGAATGCCTGGATCGCCAGCAGCGAGGCGAGTTCGCGGTTTGAGCCCAGGAGAGTGCTGGATTGGTTCGCGAGCTGCCGGGACCGTGCCGCTTGCTGGCGCGCGTCTGCCGTCTGCCACTGCCAGACGGCAATACCTGTGGCGACGAGCGCAAGGGCGAGAAGTGTGGCCAAGACCGTGTTGAGGCGTCGGCTGCGGCGGGCGGCAGCCTGTTGACGTTGTTTGCTGGCGGTGAGGAAAGCCATGATGTCGCGTGGCAGACGGCGTTGCTGCGCCCATTCGAGACCTTCTGCGAGTGCCGTTCCCCCGAGCAGGTCTCCTGGGTCATGGTCGGTATGAAAGCGGGCGCTCTGTACTCGGGCGCGGTCGAGCCAGACCTGGAATCGGTGGTCCTGGCTTACCCAGTTGCGCAGGGTGCCCCAGTCGCGGATGAGAGCGTCATGGATCAGTTCGGCGACCGGCGGCCCGGAAGACGCGTTGGGGTGTTCAGGGTTTCGGAGCGTTTGAGTGGTGATGATCCGGTGGTGTGTGAGGGCGGCGATGACCTCGTCGGCGCCCGCGTCGCTCCCAGGTCCGTCGGGGTTGGCTGCCAGTTCGCGCAGTTCGTCGAGGGGGATCTGCGCGCGAGTTGCGGGTATGCCGTGGCTGGGGTCCGCGGGGCGTACGAGGGAGGACAGGATGCGCTGCGCGATGGGTCGCTGGCTGGCTGGCAGCTGGTTGAGTGCGGTGTCGCACCAAGTGGTGAGGCTCCCGGTGACTCCTCCGACGCGTTGGTAGGCCTGGTGGGTGAGGTATCCGTCGTGGCGTCGCTGCCAGAGCTGGCTGAGCGTCAACTCCAGCAGCGGCAGCACCGTGACAGGGGCCTGGCGTGTTGCGGCGCCCTTGGGGGCGGCGGCCAGGACATCGGAGATGATCTGCTCCGGCAGCCCGGCCTGAAAGTGGAGTCCCACGTCCTGGGCGGGCAGGGTGATGATGTCGCAAAGGTCCTGACGGCTCAGGTTGCCCGGCACGTTGAGGAGTCCTGGCATGGCGGCTTCCAGCAGCCGGGGTGCCAGGGCGGCCAGCTGCGGGTAGAAGTCGTCCCGCATGACCAGGACTATGTGGAGCTCGGCGTTTGAAGTGACCGCCGTGGCGATCTGGTCCGCAACCGCCAAGCCGGTAGCGGACTGCGTGAAGAGCTCTTCGAACTGGTCGATGATCAGCACAAGGCGTTGATGGGTGGGCTCGGCCGTGAGCCTGCGGGTGACAGCTGCGGCGATTCCGTCGGTGGCGGCACCGTCCAGGCCAGCGCGCTCGAGCTCGGCCGGCAGGTCCTGCCTTGGCCGGGCGAGCATCACCAGCCACCGGTCACTTCCCGGCAACTCTCCCTCGGTCAGGACCCGCAACACCCCGGCCTGGATCAGCGATGACTTGCCGGAGCCGGAAGGTCCGAGGAGCAAGGTCAGCCGGCACTGCTGTGCCAAGTTCGCGACGACCTGTCGTACCGCCTCTTGTCGGCCTTGGAACCATCGGGCGTGCTCTGCGGTGAATGTTTCCAGCCCCCGGTAGGGGCACACGTTCTGTTCGGCCAGGTCCGGCCAGATCTCCCGCAGTACCTGGGTGGGTGTGACGTAGGCGATCCCCTGTCCCCGTTCGTGCTCGTCGGGAGCGGTGATCTCGGTCAGCATGCCGATGACCAGTCCGGTCACCTCGTCGAGGACCGGCCCGCCGCTGAACCCGGTGGTGAGGTCGTTGGCGGCGGTCAGCTGCAGGTGTGTGCCCCTGCTCGTAGCGGTTGGCAGCAGATCGCCGGCCACACCGAAGCCGAAGTGCCCGTCCGGCGGGGCCTGGGCGGGGAACCCGAACGAACGCACCTCATGACCGCGGCAACCCGAAGCTGAGCCCAGCGGAAGCGGGGCTATTCCCGCCGGGGCGTCGCTCAGACGGATGATGGCCACGTCCTCGCCCTCAGGTGCCCGCCACGGGCCGTCTAGGACCTGCCCCTCGACTTGGGGTGCGCCGGCTGCGTGGGGGAAAGCCAACCGAACGCTTCCGCCGGGTCCGGATCCGGCCCCGCGTACGACGTGGGCGCAGGTGACCAGGAGTCCCTCGGCCACCAGGAAACCCGCCCCCGCGACCTCCCCTTCCGGCCCCAGTATCTGAGCCACCGCCGGAGGCAGTCCCGACGTCGCGTCGCCGGCCATTGGATCAGCCAGTCCTCTCGATGGAAGGCGATTGGTCGAAGCCGTTGCGCTTCCACTTGACCGTCACCTTCAGATGGCAGTGGGCTCCGGTCTTAGTGATCACAGCCCCGGCCTCGACCGCGAGGTCGACTCCGAACTCCACCGCGATCTCGTCCGGCCCGGCCTTGCGCAGCTGTTCGAGCGTGGAGCGCGCTGCCTCGGTGACCGGCTCCAGGGCCTCTTGCAGGCTCCCCGGCAGGTCACGGATGGCATCGCTGACGCGTCCGGCCTTCACCGGCCCGTCCGGCCTGGCCGGAGCCTCGATCAGAACGTAGCCTCCACCGTCCAACGGAATCCGAGCCAGAGCTGCCATAATTTCTCCTCGCTTGGCCTGGTCGTCGGCGACGAGCAGGGCACCGTCGGATTCGGTGCTGTCTCCGCCGCCACGGGCGGCTCGTTTCGGCTGACGCCGGCGTTGAGGCCTCGGTGCGCCGGTGCCACCGCACCGGGCAAGGTGGGAAGGCTCATAGCCGTGAAGGGGATCGAGATCCTAGGTACCGGCGGATTCGATCGCTGGTGATGGACGGACCCACGCGGGGTCTCAGCCAGCGTCCTCAACCTTGGCACGTGCCGCATCCCGGACTAGGCCGTATGGACACGGTCTGAGCTGTGCCCCCACGAGGTCTGAATCCGAGAGTGGCTCGGGCTGGCCCCGTCCCTCTTGCCTTCGCCCTCGATTGCAGCTGAGGCGATGGCCCCGGATTGGTCGGCGGAGCAGCTGGGCGACCAACTCGGCGACGACGTCCTGGGCCGTGCTGATGCAGGGCGCGGACTGGCCGCAGATGGCCCGCCAGCTCGTTGGGTTGCAAGCGGCCGGTGTCGACGTGGCGGTGTTCCTGCCGCAGGTGGGCCGGATGACCGCCGGGGCCATCAGGTCGTCACCGTGAACATGGCGCGCATCAAGGTGGAGGCACCGACCGGTGGGCGGACCTGCTGAAGACGACGATGCCCGAGGGCTTGGTCCGCGACGCGATCCTCGCCTCCCCGGCGTGGCCGGAGATCGCGGCTGCGATGGGCAGGTTCGACGCCCAGGGCATTGACGTGGCCTGGATCCTGACCGGCGCCCACCGGGGCCGGGCTAGGTGTGGACCGGGCCGTCGTTGCCGTCACCGCGGCCGCCGCCAACACCCCCGCCTGGGCGGTGACTGCCTCGGCCGCGCCCGCCGCTGCTCCCGCACCAGCAGCCGGCCCCGCGGCCGGCGCCCGGGTACCAGCCGACGACCCGTGGGCCGCGCCTGCCCGACGTGACAGGCCGTGACGAACTGGTGCTGACACGAGTGACGAATAACCACATCATTCTCAGGCTGACCATCACGGAGGTGAGGTTCGTCGGCCCGGTGTTGTTGTCGGTGGGCGGTGGCAGGCCGACGCCCTCAATCGTTCGGGTCTCCTCTCGCGGAACGCGGGCCTACACGATGGTGGGGCTACAGCGAGGGCGGGTCGACGGCGGCCTTGCGGCGCCGGCGGTGTTCGCGTTGTGCTTGGGCACGGGCGCATTCGCGGGTGCAGTACTTGACCCCAGAGGTACGGTTCTGTCCGTACTCGGCGCGGCCGCGTTGGCGGACGAAGGCCCGCCGGCAGGTCTCGTTGGCGCATTCGCGGATGGTGGCGTTCTCGGCGAGGTGGTTGTACAGCTGGAGGAACGCCACGGCCAGGAGCGTGGGGTAGCGGTCCTCGAGGCCGCCGATGCCGATGCTGAAGGGTTCCAGGGCCGCGTTGAGGGTGCTGGCCAGGTCGCTGACCTTCAGCGCCAGCAGCTCCTCGCGCATGTGGTCCAGGTCGCGCGGCCATGTCTCCGCCTTGTCGCTGTTGGCGGCCTGCCACTGGGTGAGCTCTTCTTCGGTGGCCTCGGCTTCGACGAGTGTGTCCAGTCCGCCCTCGTGGCGCAGAGCCAGCCAGGTGGCGATGGCGTCCTGGGCCTCGGAGACGAACAGCGTCGCTAGCTCGCCGTGAAGGGCGAACGGGCCGCGCTCGGGGTGGAGGCTGTCCGCCAGCTTGGTGAAGTACTCATGTTCCTCCACGTCGAGGCTCAACGACCCTACTCGGCCTCCCAGGTGACCGTAGGCGCGCATCATGGCGGCGACCGCGTCGAGATCGGCGGGGTCGAGTTCCATGAATTCGCGCAGGTAGAAGTCCTCGGGCAGCGACACCGTGCCGTCGCCGGGGGAGCGGAGCCGGGGGCTCCAGACGATCCACTCGCCGTCGGTCCGCGCGTCGGTGAGGGGGCTCAACTGCGGTGCGGGAACGGGTGTTCCGGGCCACAGCGTGGGACGAAAGCGTGGGTCAACGTATGCCGCCATGTGAGGCATCATAGCCAGAGATGAGGGAATACGAAAAGAAGGCAGTTCGTATCACGCATGCGGAACTCGTCGGAGGGGGAACCACTGTGACGCAATGGCAGGACCGCAAGGCCGTCGGAGACCTGCATGAACAGCGAGTCGCCACCGCACTGCGCGCCAGAGGCTGGACCGTCCACCCCTGCGGACAGGGCACCTACCCGCCAGCTGTCCGCGAAGCCCTGCGCCGGACCCGCTCCGCCCTGCGGCAATTCCCCGACCTGATCGCCGCCCGCGGCACCGACATCGTCACCATCGACGCCAAAGACCACATGCCCAGCACCACCACCAGCCGCTACTCGATCAGCACCACCACCATCAACGCCGGCCTGCACTTCACCGCCATCCACGCCCCGACCCCGCTCTACTACGTCTTCGGCGACCTTAAAGTCCTCACCCCCGCCGAAGTCCTCCACTACACCGACCACGCCCTGCGCCACTCAAGCGGCGCCTACCACCTGGTCAGCACCCACCGCGCCCACGCCTTCGACAATGTCTTCGGCCCGGCCGTCGCCCGAGCAGCCTGACCAGGCAGAGTTCTGGCCCAGGGGACAGCACGGACGACTGTGGCGGGGTTCCAGCGTCACCGCGGCACCCCGCTGTCCCTGGGAGTCCCGCTGGTCCGACACACCTCAAGACGCTGTAGCCCCTCGAACAATGATCTTGTCGTTGCCCGTTGCGCCGTCGACCGTCCCGTCCGCGATGACAGCGGGAGTGGAATCGTCGGCGTCGCGTCGGGCGGCCCCTCCGGGGCGACCCGTGCGCGCCCCGCGCTGTCGAGTAGGCTTGCCCCACCCCCTGGAACATGATCGTTTGCCCGGACGGAACCGTGCTCGACGCCGCCGAGCACCCCGCAGCACCCGCCCCCGTGCAAGGACGCCGTACACCACCCGCGCCCCCGACCCCTGCTGTCGCCACGGCTCCCCCCGGCACCGGGTGCCCGCGCTCCTCGAATCCGACGCGTACCGGGAGATGTGGGCGGCCGTGTGGGCCGCGCACGCGGAAGGGGACCTGCCCACCGCGGTCGCCCTCGCCTACAAGCTGGAGACCGCCCTGGCCGGCTGGTTCGGCGAGGACGCCGCCACCATCACCGTGTTGACCGCCCGGGCCTGGCTCACCCTCTGCCAGCGCACCGACTCGTACGGGACCACGGAGCTGCTCATCACGACCGCCCTGCGCTGCCAGGCCGCCGGGTACCGCCCCGAGGCCGACACGATCCGTACGGCCCGCAACGCGCATGCCTGTTGGCACCGGCTCAGGAGCGAGGATCGGGAGGCCGCCGCTGACCTCGCGGGTCCGTTGGCGGACATGCTCGCGATCCTCGGCGAGGACGACCGGCGCCGGGACGTCTTGCAGGATGCCAGCGCGGTGTCCTCGACCTGACGGTGAGCCCAGGAATCCGGGCCTGGGGCGCGCCCTCGGTAGAGCGACGACGACTTTCAGCCAATCTGACCGTACTCAATCCTTGCCAATCCTTGCTGATCCTTGCGGATCTTAGTCAAAGTTAGTCAATCCTTCGCGTGTATCCCCCGAGTGACCTGGCCTTTTCTATTTTCAGCCGCTGGAGCCAGGCGTAATCTCCGGCCTGTTCGTTCGGCCTGCCATAGTTGGCGAGGAAAGGAATTCAGGCCGCATTGAGACAAGTGATCGCCAAACCGAGGGAAGAGTGATGCAAATCACGGCGGTGCATTCTGGCTACGCCAGGATGCGTTATCGCTACGCTCTCGCGCTGTTTGGCTACGTCCAGATGAACTTCGACGCGCTTCCGGTCGGCTCGTGTCGTTTCAAGTCAGCTGGCACCCGCGGTCGTTGTAGCGCTGCACCGATACACTCCTGACAACGCAAAAGGAGCCCTCGACCCCGACAACGGTTACCAGGCCACTGGTCGGGAGGGCTCCTTGCGCGGCACCCCAATAGTGAGAAAGGGAACCTATGGAAGAGAGTAGCAGCGCCACCCTGGACACGCGGAGGGGGAGGGCAAAGGCCCACCTGCGCAAATGGCGCGATGTGCATGGACGTATTGTCCAACGCCAGCTCATCCGAGGGGCTTCGTACAGTCTCGGGAGCGGTGCGGTAAGTGTGCTCCTAATGTGGTTCACCGCACGGCGGTAATGCGCAGCATCCCCGGTACGAACGTTTGTATCGGGGATGCCAGCCCTACCCGGCCTGGTGACCTTTCGATCGAAGGCCCGGTTGAGCGGTCATGCGAAGGACGATCTATGCGGTGGGGGCGGTGCTGGCTGCGGCAGCGGTAGCGGTCCCCGCCGTTGCTACGGCTGCCCCGGCCTACAAGTGCGCCAGCAGCACGAAGGACATTGACGACACGAGCTATGACGGTCCGTGGCCGGACAACTGGAAGGTGACGGTGCGGACGTGCGCGGCCCGGTCCGGGGGCACCGTGTACGCGTACGCCGAAGTGCGCTGGGATGGGGCGAGCTTCTACCCCGTGGACGACCCGACGATTTTCGACGGGGCCAAGCTGCGGGTGCAGATCAAACAATCCCGCGAGGGCACCGACCCCGTGGTGGCCGAGCGAGACTTTCCCCAGCTCGAGGCGCGGCTGGAGGACAGCACCTCCAGCGGGGTGCGCACCGGCCCCTACCGGACCGCGACCATCAGCCACCGGGCCGGCGCGGCCGCGCTCGGCGATTCGGTGCTGTTCCTGGACTGGCACGGCGACGGACGCGGCTACCAACGCCACGACTACACCGCGTCCCCGACTGTCTGAGTGCCCATCTCTGATCCTGGGTGGGAGCCCGCTCGCTGCCCTTGGAGCAGGGCCCCGGAGGCCTTCGCGGCCGTCAACGGGTGGAGTCTCCGGTGAACCGCCGCGCATCGGCGGCCTGTTCCGATGGCGCTCCGCATTGTTCCCCCGGACTTCTGTGGGAGGATCTTGCGCCGATGCGGACCTGCTTCTCGGCAATCCATACCGTCAGCTTGGACAGTTGCCCTACCTTGGGGTCTTCGCAGCCTGTCTAGGGGGATTACCACATGGGCCACGAAGGACTCCTCTCAGCGCCACCGAACGCGTTCGCCGCCACGTACGACGGGGCAACGTTCAGGGTCCTGTGCCGGAACCTGAAGGGCTGAGGCTCAACGGTGGAACAACTGACGGAGCAGGACCCCGCACACATCGGCCCATACCGTCTCATCGGCCGCCTCGGCGCGGGCGGGATGGGCCTGGTCTACCTGGGCCGCTCCGACATAGGACGTACCGTCGCCGTCAAGGTTGTCCAAGCCGAGCACGCCCAGCATCCCGACTTCCGCAGGCGGTTTGCCCGCGAAGTCGCCGCAGCCCGACGGGTGGGTGGAGCCTGGACGGCCGACGTACTGGACGCCGACATCGAGGCTGCCGTGCCGTGGGTGGCAACCCAGTACATCCCGGGACCCGACCTGACCTCCGTTGTGGCCCGCTTCGGGCCGCTGCCCGAGCGGTCGGTCCGTACCCTCGCCAACCGCCTCGCCCTCGCTTTGCGGGCCGTGCACGAGGCGGGCCTGATCCACCGAGACCTCAAGCCGTCCAACGTCCTCATCACCGTGGACGGCCCCCGCGTCATCGATTTCGGCATTGTGCGGGCGATGGACGGCCTGGCCGGGGACAGCCTGCACACCCGCACCGGCATGCTGATCGGCTCGCCTGGCTTCATGTCACCGGAGCAGGTGCGCGGCCTCGAACTCACCCCGGCATCAGACGTGTTCTGCCTGGGAGCGCTCCTCGTTTATGCCGCCACCGGACGCCTCCTGTTTGGCGCCACGGAGACCGGCCTGAACGCCCACCTCTTCCGGATCGCCGAGGAGGAGGCGGACCTGACGGGCGTACCGGATTCGCTCCTCGATCTCGTACGCGAGTGTCTGCACAAGGAGCCGGCCAAACGGCCCATTCCTCAGGAGGTGGCCGCGCGCACGGCGGCTGAGCAGGCCGGAGAGTGGCTACCGGGGGCGGTACTGGCTGAACTCGGCCGCCGTGCTGCTCATGTTCTGGACTACGCCCCCGCCACCCCGGCTGATGAACCCGCGGCGCGGCCGGACCCTCGCGTCCAGCCCGTCCAGCTGCTGCCTCCGCCGCCCGCGCACGCCCCAACGGCCCCTGCGCGCTTCGGAGCCGCACCCGCCTTCGGTTCGCCCCCGGGTCCGCTGCCCGGTGTCTGGGCCGAACCCGCGTCCCTGGCCCGCCTCACGGACCCGGCCGCCCCGCTTCCCGGGCGTTGGTGGGGCCTGCTGGTAATCGCTCTGGCACAGTTGATCGTGCTGAGCGATGCGGCGGTCTTCAACATGCCCAGGGGGTGGGACGTCATCGATGAGTGGGCTCTGCGGGGGGTGCAGATCTCCCTTCACGACTTGCACGTGATGTGCACCGTCTACGCGCTGGCCTTTGTCGGACTTCTGTCGTTCGGCGCTCGCATCGTGGACCTCGTGGGCCACAAACGGATGCTGGTCATCAGCCTGGTGGGCTTCGCGGTGGCCGCGACGATCGGCGGCACCACCACCGCTTATGGCGCGTTGGTCATGGCCCGCGGCCTGCAAGGCGCCTTCGCCGCGCTGGTCTCGGCCTCCGTGCCGGGCCTGTTGTCCCTTTCCTTCACCGATCCGAGCGAACGCCGCAAGGCGTTCGGGATCTATGTGGCGATCGCGGGCAGCGGCCCGGCGTTGGGCTTGTGGGCACACTGGGCGCTCCCCGAATGGCGCTGGTGCCTGTTCGCTGGCATCTCCTTGGCCGTGATCGCTGCGATCGGAGCAGCGGTCTTGGTGTACGACCGAGCGGGCCGCATCGGCGCTCGCTTCGACCTGCTCGGCGTGCTGCTCGGTTCCGGCGGGGTCGGCGCCCTTGTATACGGCCTCACTCAGGCCAATCCGTACTTCCCGGGCGTGGGGGCGATCATTCCGGTCGCGACCGGCGCCACCCTGCTCGCGGCCTTCGTGTGGCAGCAGACCAGGATGGCCGGCGCACTGGCTTCGCCGTCCGGCATCAGAGCCCAAGCTTCCGGCGGAAGCTTCCTTGCGATGGCCTTAGTCAACGTCGGCGCCATCGCCCTGCACGGGACCCTGGCGTTCGGCTGGTTCGCAGCACGTACATGACGCCGGCGAGTGCCTCTTGGTCGGGAACGCGTAGCCACCCCGGGTGGCGACGGCGCCGTTCGGGAGTAGGCGGCAGCAACGGGGGGTTCCGGGGCGGCGTCCGACTACCCGGACGACCGGGATGTGCGCTTGAGGACGCTGCAGGGTGACCTCCCCGCTTTGTAAGGGTTGACCTGTGATCAGTCGCTGGGGGCGGGCACGTCGTCCTGGCCGTGGGCCAGGATCGGCAGCAGTGCCTCGGCGGCGTCGCACACGTTGCACGCCGTCGTGCCGGGGCGCGCGAGCGCGTCGAGCGCCTGCGTCGTGCCCAGCGGATGCGCGCGGTCGGTGGCGCTCGGGCAGCCCTCGGCGTGGACGGTGGCCGGGCGTCCGTGGGCGCGGCCGTCGAGCAGCCACGCCCACCGGGCCGGCGCCGAGGTACGGGTACGGGGGTGGGCCGGGATGCGACCGAGGTCGACCCCGGGCAGCGGGCGCAGCTGCTCGGCGGTGACCCACGTGCCGTACTCGGCCGGCTCGACCCCGCCCCCGGCGGCCGTCTGCCAGAGGGGGACGCCAATGCGGTACATCCACAGGCCGGAGTCGAGCTGCTGGCGCTCGTAGAGCCGTACCCGCTCGATGGCCTGTCTGTCCGGAAGGAGCAGCGTGATCGGTGCAGGTGGTGGCGGGGGTTCGGTCACGGTTAGGGGCGGGCGAACTGCTCCTGCCGGGCCTGCCGGCAGGACGTGCAGAGCGGGTTCCCACCCCACCCCGTAGCGGCACGTCGAGGGTCTGTTGACTGCACCAACGCCGTGTTCCGTTGGTGTTCCAGTTTGCTGGTGCCGCATGTCCTCGTTTATGGGATGTCTTCCGCACATCGGCGTTGGATGGATGGCTGCGTCAGTTGCCCTCGTCCGCGTAGTGACGAAGAGGGCGACCTTTGGCTGATGTCGGGTGCCGTGCTCGATGCGAGCTGATGCGCGACGTGGGCAGGCAACGTCTTCGCTGCCGTGGTGATACCGGTGGCCCAGCGGCTGAGCCTCGGGGCGGCAATCAGTGTGGTTCGCAGCCAGCCGCTTTAGGCGTAGGTATGTTTGGCGCATTCATACGGGATGGTCATGGAATGCCCACACTTCCATCAGAGCCACCAGACGAGAGCCCAAGCGGCGGCCACCAAGAACAGTCCGCTCGAGATAGGAGTCATGACCGCGATGCCCAAGCAGGCGCCCGCAGCCGTGCGACTCGATGGATGTCTGGGGCGTATCGCTGGCAGACACTTTGGGCCGCGCTGATCGCTGCTGCCGCCGCCATCGTCGTAGCAGTTCTCTCCGGCCCGCAAGATGAAGGCGGCGAAGCAAAACGGTCAGAACGGGTGCTTCCGGAACCGCCGAACCCGACTCAAGAGACCGTGGTAGGCATCACCTCGATCTCAGCACCGCGGTCTGATCCCGCCTCCCCTGACAGCGGTCTTTTCGTTTTGGTCAAGGGCAAGGTGGTCAATCTGGCGCAGGACCGTACTGTCGTCGTTGTCGCGACGAAACGGACGTCTGCCTCAGGCCGATACGCCTTCGCCTACGCGGATGTGGACAGGCAGACGGGGGCCTGGACAGCCGATCTCTCCCTGCCGAAATCCGAACGCTCCATCCCTCCTTTGACCGCGGGAACTATGGAACACGAGAAGCCCCTGGCTTCGAGGACCGACTGCCTTCCCGGTCTTTGCCGAAGCGAGGTACACCGAGGGCCTTCCACAAGGCTTAAGAACGATGGTCCTGATGCGAAAGGCTTCGAGAAGGAGACACAGCCCCGCGCTGTCCCCACTGCCCAGCAGTCGACGACGTCTCCGTAACGGCGGTCGATCGTCCAGTTCGCCCTCCATCTGCGGGAAGGCGATCCCGGCGGAAAGGTCATCGGCGCGGCCGCAGCGACCCAGCCGTCACTGATCGCACGGGACGCGGCACCCCTGCACGTGCCCTGGCTCCGCCGCGGGCTCGCGCCGTCGCGACCTCCGTCGCCGACGGAGCGCCTTCCCGGCGGCCTGCTGATCGATCTACCCGACCACGTGATCCGCAAGGTTGTGGCCTACGGACACCTCAGTAGTGCAGAGAATGTGGCACCGGGCGCAGGGGCCGGTCTGGCTGGGTGCCCAGCTGACGACCTGCGGGCGGGGCTTGGTGGTGGTCTGCTCGCTCATGCTGCTGCCTCCCCGTCCGCCGGTGCGGAGGTGTGGGTGCGGGCGGCGCGCCGCAGCTCGACGCCGCCGGCCCGCCAGGCAGCGGACGCCGCCCAGGAGGGGTGGGTGCACAGGTTCCCGGAGAGGGCGATCAGCCGGCGCCGCAGCACGGTCGTACCGGCCCCGGCGGGGGCCTGCGCGAGCTCGGCGTACGTCTGCTGCCACGCCCCTTGGAGCGTGATCAGGTCCTCGGGGAAACGGAACGGTGGTCTCACACCCCAAGTGAAACACGTGTTCGATTTTCTCCGCGAACACCGCGCTCCGGTCATCGGCCGTAGGTGTGACTGAGCGTTCTGGTTGGCCACTGAGCGTTGTGCTTGGTCGGTTGGGTGCAGAGACTGCTGCCCTGTGACACCGAGCCTGAGCGCGTACCAGCGTTGGTGGAGGCGCGGGGGATGCTTGCTCGGATTGGTTCCGAGCTGGTGCCTACCGATCAAGCCCTGCAACGTTCACGATGCTGTTGTGGACCCAACTACCGTTATCGCCTCCTGCGGCACCGCTGTTGTCGGGCTCGCTGGGATCCTTGCAACGCATTTCGCCGGCCGCCGACAGCAGCAGACGGCGATCGAAGTGGCGCGCCTGCAAATCCAAAGCCAGGAACGCCTTGCTCTTGAGGAGCGGAAGCAGCAACGACTCGAAGCGATCTACGACAGGTTGCTGACAGAGTTCGAACGCGACGAAGTGCCACTGGCCGACTGGCGACGGCGGGGCGACCAGGAGACGCTCATGCGCTGGTCGGTGTGCATGAGTGAGCCCGTCGACCGTCTGGTCCACCGCTGGTATGGCGAACCGGATCCGACGGAGCGCCGAGCGATTGCCCAGCTCGCCAGGAACCAAATGCGCCGGGAAATGATCGGGCAAGACGAGGGGGCAAGTCTCCAGCCCTACGCCGACGAGGCTCCCCCGCCAGCCACTGCCTGAGTTTCCTGCTCAGCCTTCTGGGCTCAGCATGGCGGCCCGCGAGAACGAGCTGGCACCTCCCGAAACATCAGGCCAACCGAGGCGCTCAGAGTGGCCAAGTAGCCTGCTTAGTCACAGTAGGAGCGCGGCCACGGCAGGGCTGGTGACGCCGTGGGCGGCGCGGCACAGCTCCGTCATGTCCGCGGTCCCCGCTCTTGGGGCTCGTACCGGACGGTGCGGTGCGGGCGTACGGTTCGGCCGCTTCACCTTCCGGGGCTTGGGTTGGGCGGCGGGGCCGTACGGCAGGCCGGGGTCGTCCGGCGCGGCCGGGCAGGGCCTTCGGCCCTGTGGGCGGGAGCCCGCCGGGCGGGCTGAGTCTTGCCGGCTGCCTTGCGGGCCGCGGGTGCGGGACGGGCCGGCGTGGGAGCACATGGCCGGCCTCGGGAACGGCGCCGGCCGGAGGCGCGGCCGCAGGGTCGGGCATGGGGGAGAGGGCAGTGCCGCCCCCGTGGCCGGTCGGGCGGGCCGGGGG